>JAZRXB010000334.1:0-5738 GCA_045600005.1 Eubacteriales bacterium
CGCGCTCATGCGGATTTCCGCGCGGCGTTCCGCGCTCATGCGGATTCATGCACGGCTTTCCGCGCTCATGCGGATTTCCGCGCGGCGTTCCGCGCTCATGCGGATTCATGCACGGCTTTCCGCGCTCATGCGGATTTCCGCGCGGCGTTCAGGCGGTCGGCGGTCATGCGCCGTTTACTCCTGAATGCGGATGCTCACGCCGTTGAGCGTGACGTTTTCGTCGGCGCGGACGAGGACGTACTTCACGCCGTCGATCACGCGGGTCTCGACGAGATCGGTGCGGTCGGGGTTGACCTTGATCACCACGTCGGGCGTGCGGACCTCCAGCTGCTTCGGCTCGATAAGGTTGCGCGGCGGAAGCTCCGCTCCCTCGTACTCCTCCTCGAAGCGCTTCTCAAACGCCGCCTGACCTTCCTCCGAAACGCCGCAGTCGGACAGCACCGTCTTCACGTCGCGTCCGGTCAGCACCAGCGGCTCCGGGTCGCCCGAAGCCTTGTGGTCGTCCATCCGTCTGACGATCTCGTCGTGCAGAGCCGACACGACGTCATAGCTGCACTCGGCGCCGAGCGTGTCGCCGAGCATCGTCTCGAAGACCTGCTTCTGCTCATCGGCGGGCATCGGCGGCTCGACCTTGAAGATCGCGTCGGTGAAGGCTTCGCGGCTGTCGGCAAGGCTTCGGACGTAATAGAGCGCGTTGTAGATGTTCGTCTTGCGCTCGTCGAACGCGGGGAACAGAAAGCCCATTTCGGGCGCGCCGACGTTCCAGCGGCAGGAATCCGCGTGGAATTCCTTCTTGGAAGCGTCGTAGGACAGCGTGGAGCGCGCTTCCTTGACCGGGCAGACGGCGCAGATCAGGTAAGTGAACATCGAATCCGACTCCTCGTCGGCGCTCCCGCCTTCATCGCGGCGGCGCTTCGGCACGTCGTAGGTGTCGACCGCCAGCAGGATGAGGTTCGAGCCTTCAAGCGTGACGGCGGACGCCGCCTTGTCCATGAAGGCTTTCACGGTCTCCGCGTCCGTGAGCTGCGTATGGCGGAGCTTCATTAAAAGCGCGTGCTCCTCGCCCGATTCGACCTGACCCATCGAAAAGCCGATGTCGATCAGGTTCTTGCCGTTCGCGCCTGAAAGCGTGCGGTGAAAGATCGAGAGATATTTTTCGGATTCCTCCTCCGGAAGCAGTCCGAAGGAGCGCGTGAATTCGCAGACCGTCTCGCGCTGGGCGTTGATATAGCGTCCGCAGAGGGTCGTGATGTTGTGTTTTTCGGGCGCGAGTCTTCTGCGAAGCTCGGCGGTTTCTTTTTCGTTCATCTGTTTTTCCTTTCACGGCAGGGAATCGCGTCCCCTTTTTTCTGACTATTATACCGCCGGCGCGTGAAAAATTCAAGTGATTTTCTGTGAACATCTTGCCAAAGCGCGCGATATGTGGTATAATAACAAAAAATCCGTATGATCCTGAAAGGAGTTTTACCATGAATCTGTCAAATTATCTTGCCGACCCCGCCGAAAAGCCGCTCGAGCGCATCGTGGACGACGGAGGCTTCACGTCGATCTTCCGCACCATCGCCTGCATCGGCGACTCGCTCGCGTCGGGCGAATTCGAGTCCACCGACGAAGCGAAGACGAAGAAGGGCTATCACGACTACTTCGAGTATTCGTGGGGTCAGTACATCGCCCGCGCCGCCGGTTCGACGGTCTACAACTTCTCGCGCGGCGGCATGACGGCGAAGGAATACTGGGAGCGTTTCGCCGAGTCGAAGGACTTCTGGAACCCCGATCTCGCCGCTCAGTGCTACATCATGGCGCTCGGCGTGAACGATCTGCTGAACCAGACGCAGGAGGTCGGCTCGGCCGCGGACGTCGATCTGTCCGACTATAACAACAACAAGCCGACGTTCGCCGGATATTTTGCGAAGATCATCCAGCGCTACAAGTCGATGCAGCCGCAGGCGCGCTTCTTCCTCATCACGATCCCGCAGTCGAACGGCAGCGAGAAGCGCAGCGAGCGCGTCGACGCGCACCGTCAGCTGATGTACGATCTTGCAAAGCTGTTCGACTACACCTACGTCATCGACCTGAACGAATACGGACCGGTCTACGACGCGGAGTTCGATAAGAGCTTCTTCCTCGGCGGTCACATGAACCCGATGGGCTACATCCTGACGGCGAAGATGGTGATGAGCTACATCGACTACATCGTCCGCCACAACATGGAGGATTTCTCGCAGGTCGGCTTCATCGGCAAGGGCGTTCACAACTACAACGCTAAATGGTAATGCGATTCGGCGTGAACGCCGAAGCGCAGACAAGCAGAAGCGCCGCAGGCGCTTCTGCTTGATGTCAGCTGAAAGCGTTTGAGCTTAGATTCGGCGTGAACGCCGAAGCGCATCAGCCGGGAACGTATTCGGTTCGGCACAGGCGTCGAACCGGTTTCGAGTTCCGCCGCCTGCGGCGGCAGACCCCGGCGGAAGCCGGAATCAACCGATCCGGCTCGGCGTGAACGGCGGACCCGGTTCCGCGTTCGCCCCCTATATGTAATCGCGTTCGCACCCTATATATATTTAAGGAAGAAAACTGCAAGCGGCAGCCGCCCGCAGTGAAAGGAATACTCATGACCTCGTTTGAAATGAACATCGAAAAAGCCGGATTCACGCCCTGCGGCTCCATCCGCGACCTCGACGCCATCCCCACCGTCGGCAACGACCGGCTGTGCCTCGGCATGGAATGTCTCGACCGCGATCTCTGGGACTTCGACGCGGCGTTCTTCCGCTATCCGCCGCTCGGCATCCACCACGTCCGTCTCCAGACCGGCTGGCAGAAAACCGAAAAAGAGAAGGGCGTTTACGATTTCGCTTGGCTTGACCGTCAGGTCGACGCGCTCGTCGGCGCGGGCATCAAGCCCTTCCTGTCCCTCTCCTACTCGAACAGTCTCTACTGCGAAGATCTCGAAGACTATCCGGACATGAAGTTCGGCGGTCTCGGTCACGTGCCGGTCAACACGCCCGCCGAACGCGAAGGCTGGACGAATTACGTGCGCGCGCTCGTCGACCGCTACAAGGACCGCGTGGACGAATACGAGATCTGGAACGAACCCGACGTCGCCAAATTCGCGCAGTACGGCGACCGCTGGGCGGACGTTTACATGGAGCTTGTGAAGCTCACCGCGCCGGTCATCCGCGAATGTCTGCCGTCCGCCGTCGTCATCTCCTGCGTCGGCAATCTCGAACGCTCGAAATTATTATTGATGATGGGACTCGGCAAATACGTGGACGTTCACTCCTTCCACGGCTACGTCTTCCATCCCGAGCTTCAGACCGACGGCTACCGCGCACAGCTGACCCGCATCGCGGAGAAGTACGCGCCCGGCGTGAAGCTCTGGCGCGGCGAAGCGGGCTGCACGTCGAAGGTCGAGGTCAAGGGGCTGGGCGCTCTGTCGAACCTCGATCTGACCGAGACGAAGCAGGTGAAGTTCATGCTCCGCCACCTGACCGCCGACATGGCGAACAACGGTCTGGCGCGCACGTCCTACTTCCATGCGTTCGATTTCGAGCATTTCTCGCACGTCTGCCGCTACCACTACGGCGTGGTGCGCGAGGACCTCTCCTGCAAGCCGTCGTACTACGCGCTCCAGCTGTTCGCGCATCTGTTCGACGGCGAAGTGCGGGGCGCGGACGTCTGTCTGCTCGCGCCGCGCGCCGACAAGTCGAAGCTGTCCGCCGAGGAGCTTCTGATGGTCCGCTGCAACGAATTTGAAGCGAAGGGACGCCGCAGTTTCTTCGCCTACACGCTCGCCGCTCCGATCGAGGACGAGACGCCGGTCCGCCGGATCACGCTGTCTCTGCCGGCGTCGGTGCTCGACCTCGAACACCCGCTGATCGTCGACCCGCTCACGCGGAAGATCTACCCGATCGAGGACGCGAACCTGTTTGAAGCGCCGATCTGCGACTACACGATGTACATCGTGGACGCTTCCGACCTCGCCGCCATCGCCGACTTCACGCTGGGCGATTCCGTGAGCCACGAGGGTGATCTCAAAAAGAGCGACGCGACCGAGGCCGCAAACGCAGGCAGCCGGTAATGGTCAGAAAATCCGCGCCTGATCTGACGCACGGACCGCTCGCAAGTCAGATTTTGCTGTTCAGTCTGCCGCTCATCCTGTCGAATCTCCTGCAGGTCCTCTTTAATCTTTCGGACGTCGCCGTCGTCGGACGGTTCGCCGGTTCGGGCGCGCTCGGGTCGGTCGGTTCGACGACGACGCTCGTCGCGCTGTTCACCGGCTTCGTGATGGGCATGGGGAGCGGCGTGAACGTGATCGTCGCCCGGTTCGCCGGCGCGAAGGACGACGAAAAGCTGTCCGCCTCGGTCGCGGCGGCGGGACCGCTCTGTCTCGCGGTCGGCGTTTTCATCGCGCTTCTCGGCATTCTGTCGCTGCGAAGCGTGCTGACGCTGATGAACACGAAGGAGGAGCTTTACGACGGCGCGCTGCTTTACCTGCGCATTTATCTGCTCGGAATGCCCGCGCTCGCCGTTTACAACTGGGGGCACGCGGTGTTCAGCGCCGTGGGCGACACGCGCACGCCGCTGATCGTGCTGTCGAGCGCCGGAGCGTTCAATGTGGCGCTGAATCTGTTATTCGTGCTGGTCTGCCGTCTTGACGTGGCGGGCGTAGCGCTGGCGAGCGTGATCTCGCAGGTGCTGTCCGCCGTCGTGCTGACCGTTCTGCTGATGCGGCAGAAGGGTGCGCACCGGTTCGACGTAAAAAAGCTGACGTTCGGCGGCGAATACGCGAAAATGATACTGCCGATCGGCGTCATGACCGGCTTTCAGTACGCCATATTCCAGATCGCGAACCTGTTCATTCAGACGGGCGTCAACTCGTTCGACGCGCTGACCGTTTCGGGAAACTCCGCCGCGATGAATGCGGACGCGCTGGTCTACAATACGATGGCGGCGTTCTACACCGCCTGCGGGAGCTTTGTCTCGCAGAACCTCGGCGCGGGGAACCGGAAGCGCGTCATCCGCAGCTACTACATCAGCATCGGCTATGCGTTCGGCATTGCGGCGCTGATCGGGTTGCTTTTGCGCGTCTTCAAGATGCCGTTTTTAATGCTATTTACGAGCGAAACGGTCGTCGCGTCCGCCGGGATCCCGAGACTGACGGTGATGAGCTGGTCGTACTGCGTTTCGGCGTTCATGGACGGAACGATCGCCGCGTCGCGCGGGCTGGGAAAGAGCGCGTTTCCGACCTTTTTCGTCATCATGGGCTCCTGTGTGTTCCGCATCATCTGGATCATGACGATCTTCGCGTATTTTCGCACGATCGCGTCGCTGTATCTTCTCTACGTCTTCTCGTGGTCGCTGACCGCCGCCGCCGAGATCGCCTATTTTTTCCACATCTGGAAGAAGATACGTGAAACGCTCCCCGAGACCGTCTCCGAATAAACTCCGATGAAAGGCGTTTTCATGAAAGAAGATCCCCTCGTTATCCGAAAAGCCGCGCCCGGCGACCTTGCGCAGATCCGTTTCATTTACGACCGCGCGAAGGAGTACATGATCGCAAACGGGAACCTGCGCCAGTGGGTCCCCGGTCATCCCGACTGCGCGATGCTGACCGGCGACATCGCGAAAGGGCAGCTCTGCGTCCTTGAAACCGACAAGCCGCACGCCGTTTTCGCGCTGATCCCGGGCGCTGACCCGACCTATGGGTACATCGACGGCGCATGGCTCGCCGACCGTCCCTA
>JAZRXB010000335.1:0-4027 GCA_045600005.1 Eubacteriales bacterium
CTCAGCTCCGCTTCCGACGCCTCATACACGCCCTTCGCCCCGCCGAACTGTTCGACCAGTCTGACTGCATCAATGCTGCCGGGTCCGCACAGCCCGGCGAGCCAAATCCAATACAGCGCTTCATTCATCATATTTTTTTCCTCAATAATTATTATTATAGTTAATAGAAGCAAAAATACGAACCATTGAATAGTATAGCGCGTCCCCGTGAAAATTTCAAGAGGTTTTGGGCTTATTTTGCAAATTTGATATAATATATTGACGGACTGTTTAAGAACGGCCACCCCATCGTGCAATTTTCACGAGACCGCCGTGAAAAAGACCGCCCGTCGGCGGCCTTTTTCATGGTCCTGCAGCCGTTTCGGGACGCCGGACGTCTTATTTTAATTCAGGCCGCCTCAGAAAATTCATAAATCTGCGAAAAAAATAAAGCTCGACACCCGCAGTATCGGGTCTATTTTTCTTCTTCCCGAATATTTTAACGGCTGTCTTTCATTGCCAGTACAGCGCGCTCGTCAGGCGTCACATACGCTGTATAATTCGTCGTGTAAATGACGAACCCCGGCTTCGAGCCGCCCGGCTTGCGAACGTTCTTCACCTGCGTATAGTCGACCGCCACATTCTGTCCCTCGCTCGCCTTGGAATAATACGCCGCGATCATCGCCGCCTCGGTGAAGTCCCGTTCCGCCGGTTCCTCTCCGTCGGTGATCATGATGCAGTGGGAGCCGGGCTGATTTTTGACGTGGAACCAGTAGTCGAGCTTCGACGCGAGTCTTGTCGTCAGATAATCGTTCTGGTGATTGTTCTTTCCGCAGAGGATCCGGTATCCGCCGGAGGAGCGGAATTCCATCGGCTTCGGCGCGGCGAGCTTCTTCTGCGCGTAGTTTTTCATGCGGGAGGCGTAACCCGAACGGTACAGCTCGTCGCGGATCTCGAGAATATCGTTCTCGGATTCGGCGTGCGTCAGCGAATCGAAGACGGTATACAGGTAGGAAAGCTCCCCTTCCGCCAGCTCGATCTGACGCGCCAGCTCGACCTCGGCGGTCTTCGCCTTGGTGTACTTCTTGTAATACCGCTGCGCGTTCTGCTGCGGCGCGAGCCGCTTGTCGAGCGGGACCTTCACCGGCGCGCAGTTCTCGTCATAGTAATTTTCCAGCTCCGCCGATTCCATACCGCGGTTCAGGCGGTAAATATTGGCAGTGATCAGATCGCCCCAGAGCCGGTATTTTTCCTTGTCCGCACAGGCGGCAAGATCCTCCTTCTGGAGCGCGATCTTCTTTTTCAGACGGTTTTCGGCGTTCGTCAGCAGTCGGAAAATATCCGCCGTGCGCGTGCGGATGCGCTCCGCCCGGTCGCGTCTGCCGAAATATTCGTCGAGCAGACTGCCGAAATCGGCGCAGAGTCTCACCTCAAAGTCCGCGCCGTATTCGATCGGCCGGAACAGACAGTATTCGATCGGTTTGCCGTCCGGCTCGGAGATCAGCCACGGCTCGAACGTGCCGTTCCGGATGGTGTCGGCGGCGAAGCTGAGCGCCTCCCACATCGCGTCTCTCCGGTCCGGCGTGACAACACGGTCCGGCGCGCCCAGAGCGCGGCACGCGATCTCCCGCGCGGTCAGCGCCGAGAGACCGTAGAAATTCGACAGGATGAATTTATCTCCCTGCACGTCCTGCGCCGCGTCGAACGCTTCGTCGAAGCGTTCCCGCGTGACGTCGAGAGGCGACAGCTTTTTCTGCACGGGAGGAAGCTCATACGGCATTCCCGGCAGGATCTGTCTGACGCTGCTGGAAGCCAGATCGATGATCTTCAGCGCGCTGACGACCTTCTTTTCCCCGTTTAACAGGATGACGTTGCTGTACTTGCCCATCGTCTCGGTCACGAGGTATTTCGTCGAAGCAAAGCCCATTTCGTCGAAGCCGTCGAACGCGAACTCGACCGCGCGCTCGAAGCCGAGCTGCGTCACCGAAAGAAGTCTGGAGCCGGTCAGATGCTTGCGCAGAAGCATACAGAACATCGGCGCGGCGATCGGATTCTCCTTGACTGTCGACGTGATATGGAAGCGCGGATTGTTGGAGCCGGACGAAAGCGCAAGACGGAGATTTTCCCGTCCCGCGTGAAGCAGAAGGACGATCTCGTCCTTTTCCGGCTGTGTGACCTTTTCGACGCGCGCGCCGATGATCCTCTGATTCAGTTCATGTACAATAGCGGACACCATAGCCGCATCAAATGCCATAACGATACCTCAAAAACGATTCATTCCGTCGGCGATTCAGGCTCGATCGCCTGTCCCGCGACGCAGAAATTCCGTGCGAAGCGCTCTCCGCCGAGCTTTTCGATCACCGCTCTCGACGGCAGATTGTCCGCTTCGCATTCATACAGGGCCGGGAAGCCGCGCTCTGCAAGATATCCTGCGAGCGCCGCCGCGTTCGACGCCGCGAAGCCGCGTCCCCGGTAATCCGCCGCCGTTTCGACGCCGATCTCGACGCCGTTCCTATTCTCCTCATCATCCTCATAGCAGGGATAATTCGTGCAGGCGGCGGATACGATCTTCCCGTCGAGAACGGCGGCAAAGCAGATATGCCCGAATTCCGTCATCGCGTCGAAATCGTATTCCGTCAGATTCTCAAGTCCCTCTGTGCTTTCAAGCCGCACCGTCCGCGCGTCAACAAAAGCTTCACAGGGCTTCGTCAGGCGGTAGTTGAAGAAATAATCGCCCGTGTCTTCGCATAATTCAAATTCGTGGCGCAGCAGGAATTCGCCGCAGACCTTCTTCGCCCAGCCCCGCGCTTCGTCCGAAAAAGCCTCCTCCGGGCTGCCGCCGAACCGTTCGAGATATTCGAGCGCCTGTTTTCTCAGAGACGGGAAGACCCGGACGACCGGCTCGTTCTCCCTGTCCTTCCATGTAACGGAAAAGGCGATCGCCACCTCAAAGCTGCCGTCCAGCGCCAGCGCCTCCGCCTCGTCCTCTTCGATGATATTGTCACGGATCGTTTTTTTCATCTGCGGGAAACCATCCTCTCCAAAAACCGACGGGACGCGCTCAGCGCACGTCCTCGATCAGAAAATAAAATGCAGGCTGATTCAGACCGTCAAAAACCGGTCTTCCGAAATTGCCGGAAACCGCTTCCAGCCGTTTTTCGCTCTTTTCAAGCGCCTTTGCCGAGCCGAACCGGATCGAATCGCGGAACGGCGTATCGGTGAACAGACGGTTCATCAGATCGGGCGCGATGCTCTGCCCGAATTTCAGAAGCGACACGAAAAAGCCGTTTTTCGGCACGTTGAACAGCGGGTCGCAGCCCTCTCTGCCCGGATAGATCATGCTGACCGACAGAACGCCGGACGTCTCGTCCGAGCGGTCGTAGCTCCGGTCAGTCAGAACGTATTCGCCCTTTCCGACAACGGCGTCTCCCGCCGCGACCGTCACGCGCTTCTGCGGAGGGAGCTTCTGATTATAGGTATACAGCGCGCGAAGGAAACCCTTTGCGCCCTCGCTCAGCCCGTCTTCGGGCAGAGAGCTTTCCTCGCCTGACGCAAGATAGGCGTTGACGCCGTCCGGGTCGTCCGTCGCCAGTCTCACCACGCCGATCTCGTCGTTCTGCTTGACAAATTTGAGGAAATCGAGCGCCGCGTCATAGCTGAGCGCCACGTCGCCGCACAGGAAAATGCGGTAGCTGTCCGTTTCGTCCATCACGCCGCGCACGTCGTAATACTCCAGATGCGCATAGTCGGAGATATCCACCGTGTCCGCATGGAGACGGACGTTCAGCCGGAACAGCGTTCCCATGCCGATATCGGTGAACCCCAGAACCAGCAGCGAAAGACAGAAGACCGCAGCGCAGAGCAGCAGAACGGTCCTGCGGACGGTTTCCTTCATCTTCGCCTTCGTCACTTCCGGCGCGGACTTTACCTGAGACATGGAGCGGCACCTCGTTTCTGTTATCGGCGGTTATCCATTTTATTTTAACGCATTTTGTGCGCTTTGTCAAGACGGCAGAACGCAATTTTCGGAAATCCGTCAGTTTTACAG
>JAZRXB010000336.1:0-3813 GCA_045600005.1 Eubacteriales bacterium
GTCCCGCATCCGACGCATCGCCGCCGCCATCTTCGCGTCGCGGACCGTCCCGGACGCGCTGCCGGTTTCGAGCCGGTACTGCCGGATGAGATCCTCGAACAGCCCGCGCCGGTCGGTCAGCTCGTCAGGGTCCAGACTGCCGTCGAGCGCTTCGAGCAGACGGATCGTCGAGCGGATGCGCTCCTTGTCGCGGAAGATCAGCAGGGTTTCGCTGACCGGCGGCACGGGCGACCGGTAGCGGAACAGGTACAGCACGATCGGTTCGAGCGCGGTCCGCGTGTAGGTCCGTCCCTTTTCAAAGATCACCGCGTCGGTCTCGTGCGCGGTCCGCCCGCCCGTTCCGTCGTCGAACACGAAGCTGCCCTTCGCCACGAGCGCCAGCAGGTCGTCTTCGCCGGTGTAGGTCCTCCATCTGAACTGTTCCCGCTCCGCCCGCACGCAGACGATCAGATCGGTCTTCATGTCATTTCCTCCATGATAAAATATTATATCTGTCAGTATATAACATTCTATTTACTTTGTCAAGAAGTTGTGATAAAATAATAAAAATTTATAAATTAAGGAGATCACCCATGCTTCCGCTTTATGAATCCCTTCTCGAAAAACTGAAAAACGTACCGGAAGAAGAGCTTCCCGACCTCAAAAACTCAAAGCTCTTTGACTACACCCTCCAGCCTCTCGCCGGACGCTCGACCCTCACCCTGCTCGGCCGCCTGCCCTCGATGGACAGCCGCCGCGTGAAAAAATCCCTGATGGGCGTCGGCTTTGAGACGATGGACCGCGACACCTTCGAGCCGTCGAACGTCATCCCGCTGCTCGGCAGGACCGGCGTCAAGTACGCACGCTGCCAGACCGGCTGGATCAAATGCGAAAAGGAGCGCGGCTTCTACGACTTCAAGTGGCTCGACGACATCGCCGACGGACTGATCGAAAACGGCATCGAGCCGTGGTTCAGTCTCTCGTTCGGCAACCCGCTCTACACGCCGAACGACAAGTTCAAGGAGGCGTGGGAGACCTATTCCGACAAGTCCGACATCCCCGGCTGGGCGCGCGGCTACGTCGGCGAGGTCCCGATGTACCACGGAAAGGAAGCGATGGACGCTTTCCTGCGCTATGTCCGCGAGACCGCCGCGCACTTCAAGGGCCGCGTAAAGGTCTACGAGGTCTGGGACGAGCCGGAATGGTTCTGGTGCCGCAACAGCGAGAACATGACGAACACGCTCGGCGACACGAAAGCCGCTGAGGATTACACCGAGTTCTGCCGTCTGACCTCCGAAGCCGTCCACGCGGTCGACCCGGACGCGCGCATCGCGTCGGTCACGGCAGGTTCGGGGACCCGCTACATCCGCGAGCTGGGACGCGCGGGCATCGGCAGATACGTCGACATCCACTGCTTCCACTACTACGGACCGGAACTCGAAAACAGCCTTCATGAAAAGATCGAGCATCTGCGCGCCTGCCTTGAAGTGCCGGGCAGAAAGCTCGAGATCTGGCAGGGCGAGAGCGGCCGCGCGAGCGGAAAATGCGTCCACGTGACCATCCCGTCCGAATACAATCAGGCGAAATTCCTCACGCGCCGCTTCTTCTCCGACGCGGCGGAGGATCTGGAGGTCAGCTCGATCTTCACCGCGAGCGACTTCAAGAAGTACTATCCCGACGGCAGCGACCAGTACTACGGCATGATCGGTGTGCGCGAGATCAAACCGAAGCTCGCCTTCCGCGTCATGCAGGGTCTGGGCGGCGTGTTCGACGGGCTGACGACCGACCGCGGCATCCTCGTCCGCTTCAACAGCGGCAACGACACCGGCCGCATCGACGAGACCCGCACGTACCAGTCGAAGACCGCCTGCTTCCGCAGCGGCAACGTCCCGGTCTTCACGATCTGGCAGCCGGCACACGTCGACCTGCCGCACCCCGTCACCGAAGGCGCTCTGTTTCTGCTTCCGCGCGCGGACGATGTGTTCGGCGCGCCGGTCGTCATCGACCCGATCCGCCGCGCGGTCTATTCGCTGAACTGCGCAGGCTGGGGCGAGCGCACCGACCTCAAGACCGACGGCATGACCGCGTACCGCTTCCCCGTCTGCGACTATCCGCTGATCATCACCGACCTTTCGTTCTTCGCGAAATATTAAGGTTTTGCCGATCTGATCGTGTCTGCGCCGTTTTCATAAAATGATACCGGGATCGTCCATCGGGCGGTCCCGGTTTCTTCATGAAAAATTTACTTGCGTCCGCCCGGGATCTGTGTTATAATGGAAGAAAGAAGAAAATCCACAAGCTGTTTCAAATGGAGGTAATTATGAAAAATCAAACTGTCATCGTCAATTTTGCCGAGACGTCCGGACGCATCAGACCCATGCACGGCGTCAACAACGGACCCATGCGCTGGGGCGATATCTCCACCTTTGAAGCCTTTTCGGACGCGGGCATCCCGTTCGCGCGCACGCACGATTCCTCGTTTTTCGCGGAGTACGGCGGCTCGCACACCGTCGATATCCTCGCGGTCTTCCCAGACTTCTCGAAGGACGAGAACGACCCGGCTTCCTATGATTTCCACCTGACCGACGAATACATGGCAAACATCCTGTCGACCGGTGCGAAGGTCTTCTACCGGCTCGGCAACAAGATCGAGCATGAATCAAAGCGCTACGGTTCGATCCCTCCCGCCGATTTTCACAAATGGGCGCGGATCTGTGAGCATATTATCCGTCATATGAACGAAGGCTGGGCGGACGGTCATCATTTCGGCATCGAATACTGGGAGATCTGGAACGAGCCTGACCTCGGCAAAAAGTGCTGGGAAGGCTCCTACGAATCGTTCTATGAGCTGTACGACGTCGCCGCGCGGCACTTAAAGAGCTGCTTCCCCGACCTTCACATCGGCGGTCCGGCGGTCACAAGTCCCTATGCGCGGAGATTCCTCGACGGCTTCTTCCGCTATCTGAAACGTGATCCCGACGACCCGGCGCCGCTCGATTTCTTCTCCTTCCACCTCTACACAAACGAGCCTTCCGCCTTTGCGCGCTGTGCTGAGGAAGGCCGCGCCATCCTCGACGAATATGGATTTTCCAACACGGAAACCGTTCTCGACGAATGGAACTACGTCCTCTCGTGGCACGAAAAGGACAAGATGATCCGCGGCTGGCAGACGATACCGTCGGTCAAGGCGGGCGCGTTCTGCGCGTCGTCGATGATCGGGGTGCAGAAGTCTCCGCTCGACAAATTCATGTACTACGACGCAAGCTGTTCGAGCTGCTGGAACGGTCTGTACGACCCGATCTCGTGCGAACCCCGCCCGCCCTATTTCGCGCTGCTCGCGTGGAACGAACTTTATAAGCGCGGCAGAATGGCGGCGGCTTCGAGCGATTCGCCGGAGCTTTCGGTCTGCGCGGCGGTGTCGGAGGACGGAAGGTCCGCGGCGGCGCTGATCTCGTCCTTCCGCGACGCGGAATCGCTCGACGGGAGCGGCGAGGAGCCGACCGACGTCGCGTTTTGCTGGGACGGCTTCGCGGATGAAGCGGGCGTGAGGGTCGAATATAAGCTGCTCGATAAGGACCATTCGCTCGAAACGGTCAGCGCCGAGACCTTCTACGGGACCGACGGACTGCACGTTTTCCGCCTGCCGCTCTACGGCGTGCTGCTCGTGACCCTCACCCGTCCCGAAAAAGCGGAACCGGCAGACGAGCCGGACGGTCAGAACGCGGACGGAAAGGAATCGTCCGGTTTCGCCGGATTCGCCGAAGATCTTCGCAAAAACGCCGCCGAAGCGACCGGCGAAAAGATCCGCTCGTCCGCCGAATCCGCTGGCGAGAA
>JAZRXB010000337.1:0-5722 GCA_045600005.1 Eubacteriales bacterium
CGCGGGCCTGTGTCCCCCCCCCCCCCCCCCCCTCCCCCCCCCCCCCCGAAGGCCCGGGGCTTTGTGCCGCAAGGCGCGGGCTTTGTGCCGCAAGGCGCGGGCTTTGTGCCGCAAGGCGCGGGCTTTGCGCCGCAAGGCGCGGGCTTTGTGCCGCAAGGCGCGGGCTTTGTGCCGTAAGGCGCGGGCTTTGTGCCGCAAGGCGCGGGCTTTGTGCCGCAAGGCGCGGGCTTTGTGCCGCAAGGCGCGGGCTTTGTGCCGCAAGGCGCGGGCTTTGTGCCGTAAGGCGCGGGCTTTGTGCCGTAAGGCGCGGGCTTTGTGCCGTTTCCGCGTAAAAAACAGATACGTCTCATGTTCCCGATCGACTTTTTGTCTGCCCCGGCTGACTTTTTTCACAGAACTACTTCCCTGTTCGCTTTTTCTGTGGTATAATGAGGAAAATGAGGCGTTCTGTCCGTCCTCAACCGTCAGGAAAGGAAACCTTTTTCATGAAATCATTCTCCTTCGCCCGTTATGCCGACCCGTTTCAGGGCAACGGCGAGATCGACCTTCTGAAGCCGTCCTTCCCCGCTTCGGCATGGCATTTCATCAAGGGACTGTCCGGCAACACTTCTCCCGCCGCCTGCCTGCCGTTCGGCAAGTATTCGGTCGTCGGCTACGACGGCGCGTATCCCGCCGGCTGCGGGATCAACCGCGTCAACTGCGGCGGCAGCGTGCCGAAGCTCTTCGACACGCCGCGTTTTATCGGTCTGTCCCACTTCCAGCAGAGCGGGACCGGCGCCATCGGCGTTTACTACAACTACGCCCTCTGCTCGCCGACCGTCGGGAACGCGCCCGACTGGTCGCCGCGCGAGCTGTTGTTTGAGGAAGCGCTGCCCGGTTACTACGCCGCGAAGGTGAGCGGAGTCCTCGCCGAAGCGACGGTCAGCGAAAGCATTGCCTGCCACCGCTACACCCTCGACGCGCCCGGTCTCATCGCCGTCGACTTCGCAAACGACGGGCTGTACGCTCCCGAAAACCGTATGCGCGGCAGAGCGTCCGGCAAAGTGACGCGCGTGTCCGACACCGAGCTTGCCGCCGAAATGGTCCTGTCCGGCATCACGCTGTGGTTCGATATCACGGCGGTCGGCGGAACGGTCGGAGAGCTGTTCTGCGGCGATACGCGGTCGGACGACGGCAAGCGGTCGGATGACGATACGCTGACGCTCGGCGAGCCGACCGATATCCGCTTCGGCGGCGTCATCCGGACCGGCGGAAGATGCGAGCTGCGCGTATCCGTCTCGGCGGTGAGCGCTTCTCACGCCGCCATGCTGAACCGCGCCGAATGCCGTTCCTTCGATGAGATCCGCGCCGACGCGGAAAAACGCTGGGAGAACGCTCTGTCGAAGATCGAGATCGAGACCGATTCCGAGCGCGAGCGCCGGATCTTCTACTCGAATTTCTACCACACGCTGGTCAAGCCCTGCGATCTTTCGGGCGAAGCCTTCCTGTTTGACGAAAAGGACGGTCCCTTCGTCACCGACCTTGCGACGATGTGGGACATCTACAAGACCCAGCTGCCGCTTCTGTTCACGCTCTATCCGGACATCTCGGAAAAGCTCCTCGCCACCCTTCTCCGCTTCGCCGAAAAATACGGCTATTATCCGCACTGTCTGCTGCTCTCCGGCAACCTCGGCATCGAGTCGAAGCAGGCGCGTATGCTGGCGGAATACGCGGTTTACGACGCATACCGGCGCGGCGTGAAGGCGGACTATCCGGGACTGCTTTCGTATGCGAAAAAGGACGCTTCGCGCTTTTCCGATTACGACGAGGGCAAATGCGTCTATGCTTCGCACACGCTCGACATGGGCGAAGCCTACGCGGCGATGGCGGAGCTTGCCGAAGCGCTCGGCGACCCGGACGCGCCCCTCTTTGCCGAAAAAAGCCGCCGCGTCTTCGATGCGTTCGGAGAGGACGGCATGATGCGCCCCGATTCGGACTATTATGAAGGAAACCGCTATAACTATTCGTTCCGTTCGCTGCACGACCGTGAAAAGCGGCTCGCGCTGTGCGGCGGCAGAGCCGAAGCGGAAGCTCTGCGCTTCTTCGGTTACACGGAAGCGGAGGATCTCGCCTCCCGCTTCGAGGGCTTCAACAACGAGACCGACATGGAAGCGCCGCTGTTCTTACACGACATCGGACGGCGCGACCTTCTGTGCGAGGTCATCACCTCCGGGCTTGACAGTATGTTCACGACCGGACGCGGCGGCATTCCGGGCAACGCGGACAGCGGCGGACTGACCGCGTGCTATCTGTGGAACGCGCTCGGTATCTTCCCGGTCAGCGGTCAGGACAGGATGATCGTCTGCACGCCGCGATATTCCCGCGCGGTGCTGCATATGGAAAACGCGGACTTCGAGATCGTCCGCGAGGGAAACGGTATTTACGTAAAGGAAGCCTTCTTAAACGGCAGAAAGCTCGATAACTTCGAGTTCTCCGCGTCCGAAATGGCAGAGGGCGGCAGACTGTCGCTCGTCATGACGACCGAACCGGTCCGCGCCTGAGCTTTCTCAGAGAAAGCCCGCAGCGCGCCCTCGAAAAGGGCGCGCTGCGGGCTTTCGGTTTGATTCCGATCGTATCAGACGTGATCGGCGCGGTCCATGTACAGCGGCAGCGGGAACCAGTTCTGTGTGAGCGGAACGCGGTCGCGCAGAGGGCAGACCGCGCCGAAGAAGAACGACATCGCGGCGCGGTGTTCGAGCGTCAGAGCGGCGTCTCGGTCCTCTCCGGCCGCTTCGACGGTCGGAACACCGTCCTTCACGCGGATGAGCAGCGTTTCCGTGCGGGCGAAGCCGTTCACCCGGGCGCAGAGCTCGCCGTCCGCCAGCGTGAAGGCACGCGCTTTCAGGCGAAGGAACGCGCGTATAACACGCTCATAGTTGAACACCGTGTACTTTTCGGCGTTGACAAACCGGACGTTTTCACAGAGCGGCTCGGCGAGCGGCACGAAGGGACTGTCGATCGGCAGGCGGAGCGTCAGCGCCCCGCGCTGTGCGATATAATTGCGCAGGACGTCTTCAAAATCGCCGTTGTCGCAGAGCGTCAGCTCATTCAGCGAGCCGATGAAATAGCCGAGGAAGTTTTCCCCATCCAGAACCGCGAAGGGACGGTCGTTCCACGAGCAGAGAATGTCAAAGAACTGCTCTCTCGGACGAAGCGCACGGCAGGGACGCTTTTCGTACAGTTCAAATATTTCTTCAAGAAGCGGATCGTCCGCGCTCTCGATCTTCCGAAGAACGAGCGGGCGGAGCGGTTTTCCGTCAAAGCAGTGCCGCATATTGGTGCCGCTTAATTCAAACTGATACTCCGGCGAAGCGTTCTCATAGGAAAAATATCCGTAGCGCTGCCTGAGTCCTCCGAGATCGGAAAAATCCGCGCCGTTTCGGATCATATCCTGCACCGCCATCGTCATAAGCTCGCGCATATACCCCTTCGAGCGGGCGTAGGGATGGACCGCCACGTTGCCGACGCCGTGCGCGCTCAGCACCTCTCCCATGACCTCGATCCTGCGCGGGAAAATACCGACGGCGCTTTTCAGCTTTCCGTCGTCGGTCACGACGTAATTGTTCTCGCAGGGATGATATTCTTCCTTATAGAGCTTCGGAAGCAGCCTGATAAAATCTTCCTTCGTCCCGTTGTAGCCGAAGACGTAGTTGATGAAATCGAGATAATCGTCCCTCATGTCGGCGCTTCCGCGCCCTTTATACAGCGTACCCATAGTGCAGCCTCACTTTAACGATGTTGTTTTTCAAGCTCCAGCAGATATTGCTTCATCGGAAGACCGCCTCCGTAGCCGACAAGCGCTCCCGACGCGCCGATGACCCGGTGGCAGGGGATCATGATCATGATCGGGTTGCGGTGATTCGCCGCGCCGACCGCGCGGGAAGCGTTCGGATTCCCGACCGCGCGGGCGATCTCTCCATACGAACGGGTCTCCCCATACGGGATCTCACACAGAGCCTGCCAGACCTTCCGCTGAAACTCCGTTCCAGCCGGTTCGAGCGGCAGGTCGAACACCTTCCGTCTGCCGCCGAAATATTCACAGAGCTGTGCATAAACGAGTCCGGTCAGCGGCGACGGAATATTTTCTCCCATCCCGTCTGCCGGTCCGACGCCAAGGACTGCACGGTCCCCGCAGACGACGGCAAGCGTTCCGACCGGCGACGGATAATACGCGCGGAAAATCATTCTGTCCCTCCGTCCGACGCACAGATAAAGCGTCTTTCCGATTCATTATACCCCATGTCGGCGGCAATGTCAAGGGAAATGCAGATTATGATCATTTTCGATGAAAAAGCAGTCTGACCGGGTATTTGTCCGCCGGAGATCCGATTTATTCCGCGCCGGTCTGATTGTTTGCAAAAAGACGGTTGACAAGCGGACGCAGATACGCTATAATAAAAATGATTCGGTCTCCGTTTTTCGGAGTCTGCCGTCTGAATCTGTACCGAAAGGAAGCTCTCTCAAAGAGCAATGGTCTGTTCCCATATGAAACACACCCGCCTGACCCGTTTTGCCGTCCATATCACCGCGCTGATGCTGACCGTTCTGTTCGGGCTGTCCGTCTTCGGCTGCGGCGCGCTGACCGGGGAACAGCTCGGAGGAGCGCTCGACGTCGTGTCGGCTCTGCTCGAACTGTTCAGTCCGACGGACGAAACCGAATACTACGAGCCGGAAGACATCGTTCCGATCGAAAGTGCCGCCGTTCCGCCAAGCGAAACGACCTCTGCGCCCGAAACAGCAGCCAAGCCCGAAACGACCAAGAAGACGGACACGACCAAAGCCGCCGTCACAACCCAAAAAACCGAAACATCAAAAGCTCCCGAGACCACTAAAAAAACCGAGACAACAAAGGCTCCCGAGACCACCAAAAAAACCGAGACAACAAAGGCTCCCGAGACTACCAAAAAAGCCGAAACAACCAAGAAGCCTGAAACGACCAAAGCGCCCGCCATCGATGAAGACGGCAGCTATACCTCCAAGAACGACGTCGCGCTCTACATCCACACCTACGGTCATCTGCCGAAGAACTTCATCACCAAGTCCGCGGCGGAAAAGCTCGGCTGGCCGGGCGGTTCGCTGGAAAAATACGCGCCCGGCTGTTCCATCGGCGGCGACACCTTCGGCAACCGCGAAGGGCTTCTCCCGTCCAAGAAAGGGCGCACCTACAAGGAATGCGACATTGACACGGTGGGCAAAAGCTCACGCGGCGCAAAGCGCATCGTCTTTTCCAACGACGGTCTGATCTACTACACCGACGACCACTATGAATCTTTCACCTTACTGTACGGAGACAAATAATCTATGGAAATCATCCTTCTGGACGGACGCAGAATGACTTCGCGTCCGGAAGCTCACACCTATCTTGCCGAAGCGCTCCGCTTCCCGTCCTATTACGGCAGAAACCTCGACGCGCTCGCTGACTGTCTGTCCGAACTGGGACCGGAGATCACCGTCATCCTGTCGGATGCGGACGCGCTGCGCCGTCAGATCCCCGGCTACGGCGACCGTCTGATCAGCGTTTTCGAGGAGGTTTCCGCAGGCTCGAACCGCTTCACCTTCCTTCTTGGCAAGGAATAACAAACCGTCCGCAATTTGACGAACGCATTCCGAAACGCAGTTTTCCCTGCGGAAATCTCCCGTTTGGAATGCCCCGATACTGTGAAAAAACAGGGAACTCCGGCAG
>JAZRXB010000338.1:0-15921 GCA_045600005.1 Eubacteriales bacterium
AAGGCAATACCGCACAGTTCTGATGGTGCGATTGCGCCGTCAGATTTCCCGTCAGACGAAACAAACCCCGGATGGCATAGTACCTCCTATGCCGACGAAATTTGTACAGTATGACGGGAAAGATGCAGGCAGGCGTGCCATCAAGGCGTAAGCCGCGAATTGTGCGGTATTGCCTTAAGTCAAGTTCATCATACATCACAATCTGAGAGGAATTCAATCATGCTGCACACCAGAAAACCCCGCATCGGCGTCATCGGCATGGGTCACTTCATCTACTGGCCCCAGTTTGACGGTCTGAAGGAAGAACTCATGAAAAAGCAGGTCGGGCTTGCCGGCTGCTTCACGCAGTCGGACGTCATCGACCTCGGCTTCGCCGACGATATCGACACCTCCTTCACCGCGCTCAAGAAAGCGCTCGCCTCCGACCTTGACGCGCTGTTCATCACGATGGCGACCTATATCACCTCGCAGGTCGTCTTCCCGTTCGCAAAGTATCTGCACATCCCGCAGATCCTCGTCGGGATCCAGCCGCTCGACCGTCTTGACTACGGCAAGACCACGACCTATATGCAGCTCTGCAACGACGACATCTGCTCCATGCCCGAATTTGCCGGCGTTTACGAGCGTCTGGGCGCGCCGAAGCCCTTCTTCATCGTGGAAGCGTCCTCCGCGAAGGAGCGCATCGCATCCCGCATCGGCGAATTCGAGCGCGCCATCGCCGCCGTATCCGCATTCAAATACGCGAAGTTCGGCTATCTCGGACACACCTACGACGGAATGTACGACATGAACAGCGACCCCACCGCGTTCTCCGGCGCCTTCGGCGCACACGTCAAAATGCTCGAAATGTGCGAGCTTGCCGAATACGTCGACGGCGCGACCGACGCGCAGGTGAAGGGACGCATCGACGAGATCAAGTCGATCTTCGACATCCGCGAGCCCTCGAACGACCCGCTGACCGACTATGTTCACGACGAAGACCTTGAGCTTGCGGCACGCTGCTCGGTCGGTCTGGACGAGCTGATCGAAAAGAACGGTCTGACCGCTCTCGCCTACTTCTACAAGGGCGAACACGGCAATCACTACGAGCAGATCGCCGCCAACCTCATCATCGGCAACTCGCTGCTGACCAGCCGCAACATCCCGCTGGCGGGCGAAGCCGACCTCAAGACGGCTGCCGCCATGCTGATCATGAACCGCATCGGCGGAGGCGGCTCGTTCGCGGAGCTGCATCCGTTCGACGTCTGCGACGACGTGGTGCTGATCGGTCACGACGGACCGCACAATATCAATATTTCAAACGAAAAGCCGGTGCTGCGCAAGCTGAAGAAGTTCCACGGCAAGCCGGGCGCCGGCGTATCGGTCGAGTTCAAGCTGAAGACCGGACCGGTCTCGCTGCTCTCCTGCTCGATCGGCGGGAACGGAAAGATCAAGCTCATCGAAGCGGTCGGCGAATCCATGCCCGGCGCGATCCCGCAGACCGGCAACACCAATACCAAGTGCCACTTCTCCGTTCCGGCGACCGAATTTGTCGAGCGCTGGTGCTCTTGCGGTCCGACCCATCACCTCGCGCTCGGCGTCGGCGACCGCACGAAGGAGATCGAGCTGTTCGCCCGCATGATGGACATCCAGCTTGAGAAACCTCTCGCCTGAACCTTTTTTCCTGTCCGTATTGCGAAAAAACAAATTCTGATAAAGGAGTAAACGCCATGTTCAACTATGAATACGCTCCCTCCACGACCGCAGGACGTGTCTGTCTCGAGCTGTCCTTAAAGCCCTTCGGCTACGATAAGTCGCTCGAAGGCATCGAAAAGGTTGCAAGAGAACTGTTCGAGCAGTGGAAGCCCCTTCTGCGCTGGGCGACCGGCTGTGCGGTCCTTCTCTGGACCAGCGACGGCAGCGAGATCTTTGAGTACACCGGAAAGCTCGACGAGGGCTTTGAATGGTGCAAGTACATCGGCTTCGGCAACTGGGACCGCAGCAAGACGACCGAGACCGCGGTCAACCCCAATTCGCTGCACACCTTCCCGGTCTATTACATGGAAAACCCGCCGGAAATGACCTACGGCGACCTCAAGAACGTCATCGACGTCATGAAGCGCGTCGGCAGGGAGCTGACCGGCTTCGACATCGAGGTCGGCGAGACCTTCGACCCCGGTCCCGAATTCGCATGGTCCGACTTCAAGTACAACCGCCACCTCGAGATCTCGCAGGGCGACATCATGGGCTGTAAGCACTGGCTGCACTGCGCGTCCCGTCTGCACGCCGAAGCGAAGGCTTACGCCGCTTATCCGGACGGCATTCCGGAGGGAACGCATCTGGGCGAATTCCTCGGAAAGCAGTTCATGGCGATGAAGCGCGACCTCGGCTTCGACTTCATCTGGCTGTCCAACGGCTTCGGCTTCTCGCTGGCGTCGTGGAACTGGACCGGCGAGCTGTTCGACGGCAAGAGCTTCAACTTCGAGCACGCCGAAGCCATCCGCGCCGGCATCGCCGAATTCTGGAAGTATTTCTCGAAGGAGCTGGGCGACACCCGTGTCGAGACGCGCGGCAGCAACCTCTCCGCCGGTATGGACATCGCGGCGCACGGCTGCCCGATCGATGATATCTACAAGCAGAACATCGTCGCGCCGCCGAACTCTCCGTGGGCGCCGCTCAACTACCGCTTCGGTCTGGAGCTTGCGGGCTTCATGACCCATATCGCCGAGCTTCCCGAAAAGGGCTTCAATCTCCGCTACTATATCCACGACCCGTGGTGGCTCAA
The DNA here is from genome assembly GCA_045600005.1 of Eubacteriales bacterium. Lineage (GTDB taxonomy): Bacteria > Bacillota > Clostridia > Oscillospirales > CAG-272 > Flemingiibacterium. The sequence goes on from JAZRXB010000338.1 coordinate 2,765, forward strand.
CTCTCCGTGGTTCGACCGCTACGACCGCTCGCCTCACGATATCTATCTGCCGCTCGCCATCGGACGTCTTGACGAGAACGCCGAGGTCACGAAGCCGTTCGGTCTGAGCTTCCTCAGCGCCGACGATTCGTTCGGACGTCTGCCCGAGCGCTGCCCGAACGAGGTCACACCGCATCTGCTGACCGCGTTCGCCGATTACCCGGACGAAGCGGGTCTGGTCACGTGGGTCTATCCGTTTAACGCCTACTGCAATGTCGGTCTGAAGGACGGACGCATGGAGCGCATTTTCATGGACGACTGGTTCATGGAGAGCGCGGTCGACCAGGGCTTCCCGGTCAACACGGTCATTTCCGACGGCAACTTCATCAAGGCGGACAAGAACAAGCTGAAAAACACGATCCTCGTCACCCCTGTTCCCGAAGCGGGAAGCACGCTGGAGGACGCGGTCTTCGAGGCTCTTTCGGTCGGTGCGAAGGTCATCCTCTACGGCAGCACCGCATATGCTTCCGAACGCATGAAGAACGCCGTCGGCGTAAAGCACGCTGACGGGATCGAGGGCGTGCTTGGCTTCTCGACCTCTCTGCCGCTCGACACCGCCGAGATCGGCGAGTATGCGAAGATCGTCACGCACGTTTCGCTCGTATCGGGCGGCGGTGTCTGCGAGGTTTCGGACGGTTCCTCCGAAGTTACCGCGAAGGTGTCGAAGGACGGCGAGGAACGCGCTTACGCGACCTTCAACGAAAAGCTCGGGCTCGCCTGGGTGCGCGGCTCCTTCCCGCACTCCGTGAACTCGCGCGGCGCACTGCCGAATCTCGTCAGCCCCTCGAAGAACTTCACGTCCGCTCTGCTGCTGCGCGCGTCGATGGCGAAGTTCGGCTATCCGATGAGCTTCGACTGCTACGACATCGACGACAATCTGCCGATCGTCATGCTGTCGAAATGCCGCGGCGCAACGATCCTCAACGAATTCTCGAAGGACGCGACCGTCAAGCTGCATTTCTCGACGCCCGAAGGCGCGCCCGCGTTCGACAACTGCGAATTCATCATCGAAAACAACGTCGGCGTATATCCGACCGCGCGCTGGAACCATACCGACTGCCGTTTCTTCATCAAGCAGGAAAAGCGTTCCAAGATCACGGTCAAGAAGGACTGCCCGCACACGCACATCTGGCTCGACGAACGCATCGTCGTCACGGGTCTTGACGACGCGGAGCTGACGATCTATCCGTCCGAAGGCGGCACGGCTCTCATCCGTCTGGGCGGCGGCGGAGATATCTTCAACGGCGGCAACGTTCCGCTTGAATACGACGAGAAGCGCGGCTGCTATATCGGCCGCCATATCACCGGCAGGATCAACATCGGCTGGCAGGCCAAGGAAAACATCGGCGACTGGAAGAAGCTCGAATTCTTACGCAATCCCGATGACGTGAAGGAACACTGAACGGCGCACAGATCATGAAGCTGAACGGTCCCAAAGCCGGGGAAAGGGGTGGATCTGCCCGTTTTCCCGGCTTCGGGACCGGAAACGGCGCCGGACGGCTTCCGGCGCTTTATCGTAGTTCCTGACAAAAATAATATAGAAAAACAAAACTTTATTTAAGGAGGTTTCCCCCATGAAAAAGGCAATTTCCCTTACTCTTGCAGGTTCGCTCCTCCTCACCGTGCTGGCGTCCTGCGGCGGCGGCTCGACCCCGTCGGATACCACGGCGTCCGGCGGAGAAACGACCCCCCCTGCCGAAACGCAGGATCCGGTCCTCGCGGCGCTTCCCGAAAAGGATTTCAACGGCGCGGAGATCCGTGTGTTCAGCTACGGCGCTTCGGCGTCCTACAACGACTCGGAGTACCTGTATGCCGAGCAGACCGGCGAGGTCATCGACGACGCGCTCTATCAGCGCAACATCGACACCGAGCAGCGTCTGAACTGCAAGATCGTTTACGACGACTCCCACGGTGAAAATGAAGCCGTCAAGCTCTTCACCAACGGCGTCATGGCGGGCGACGATTTCTGTGACACCTTCGCCATCAAGGCGGTCGACGTCGGCACGATCCTGACCAGCGGCACGGTCCTTCCGTGGGACGACATCCCCGGTCTTCAGCAGGACAAGCCGTGGTACGTCCACGATGCGAACGAAATGATCACCGTCGGTCACAAACAGTACGGCGTTCTGACCGACGCACTCGGCACGAACATGACGATGTGCTGGACCTTCTTATTCAACAAGCGCATGGTCGACGAGTGGAAGCTCGAAGATCCCTATGAGCTGGTCCGCGCAAAGAAGTGGACGATGGACAAGGTGATCAGCCTGACCAAGGATATCTGGGTCGACGTCAACGGCGACAATCAGCATGACGCGGGCGACACCTACGGCTTCTACACCGACAAGTGGGCGACCCTCGACGCGATGATGGTCTCGCACGATATCCGTTCCGTGGTCAAGGACGAAAACGACTATCCGGTCGTCGATTTTTACTCCGAGCGCACCGTCAAGTCCTTTGAAAAGGTCTACGAGCTGTATTGGGAAAACAACGGCACCTATGTCGACATCACGAACCCCTACGAATACCGCATTCAGTTCGCAAACGGACAGGGCGTTTTCACTCCGATGCTGCTGACCTATCTCATCGGCGCCGATCTGCGCTCGATGGCGGACGACTACGGCGTACTGCCCTATCCGATGCTCGACGAAGATCAGGACGACTACCATACGCATATGCTCGGACGTACCGGCGTCTTCTTCCTGCCGGTCACGCTGTCGGATGAAAAGGCCGACATGATGGGTTACTTTGTCGACACGCTCAGCGCTTACAGCTACAAGTACCTCCGTCCGGCGCTCTACGACGTTTCTCTGAACGTCAAGGGCGTGCGCGACGACAATTCGCTTGAAATGCTCGACATCATCATGGACAGCCGCCGCTACGACTTCTCGATGTACCTCGAACAGAGCGCGGACTACAAGCTCTCCCCGATGCGCACCTTCCGTAATCTGATCGCAGCCAAGAACGTGAACATCACGTCCTACTACGAGTCCAATAAGGAGACCACTCAGAAGTATCTCGACAAGATCGTTGAGACGCTCCAGGAAAACGAAGAATAATCTGCTGTTTTCTTAATAAGAAAAGCCGGACGGCGCGCGCCGTCCGGCTTTCTGTGCGTCTTGTTCTGAAATTAATTGTTCAACGAACTAACCTATCGATTTCTTAACAATATTGATTTCTTGATAATAATGAAAACAAATTGTGAATTTGTGCGGACAGGTCTTGAAAAATACGGGTTAGCAGCGTATAATTGATATGTGTTTGTAATGTGGAGCAGTGTTTTCGATCATGGGAGAAACGGATTGGCGAACGAACGATGAACAGTGGAAAAAATGAGGAAATAAGGGAAAATCTGTCGTCGGATGCGCTGCCGGAGCTTCGGACTGAGCTTGAGCGGGCTGAAGATCGGAAAAAGCTCAACTCCATTTTGAAGGACACGGTCTGGATGCTGATCGCCGCGGCTTCACTCGTGGTGTTATTGATGCTGTTCGTGATGCCGGCGGTGAAGGTTTACGGCGGCTCCATGGCTCCCACGCTGAACGAAGGCGATATCCTGCTGATGGTCAGGACAAGAAAGATCGCGCAGGGCGACGTTATCGGGATCCATTACGACAACAAGATGCTGATCAAGCGCTGCATCGCCGTAGGCGGGCAGACCGTCGACCTCGCGGAGGACGGAACGGTGACGGTGGACGGAATTATTCTCGACGAGCCGTATGTCGAAGAGCTTTCCTTTGGCAATACCGACATTTCCTTCCCGTTCAAGGTCCCGGAGAACAGGTTCTTCGTGATGGGAGACCGGCGCACGACCTCGATCGACAGCCGGAACACGGCGGTCGGCTGTGTAAGCGCAAACGATCTGGAAGGAAGGGTATTCTTCTGCGTCTGGCCGCCGGATTCGTTCGGCAGGGTCCGGTAATTCACTGAAAACAGCAGCTGCAGGATAAGAGATCGATCGAAAGGCAGAACCGATGAGACTGACGATTCTGGATAAGATCCGGAAAATATTCAAAGAAAACAGAATACGTCATATCTGGGCCAGAATCACCTGCGTCCTGATTGCTTTTGTCATACTCTTTACCGCCTATGTGATGATCGTTCCCGCCGTCACGTGGGAAAAAATGCTGTTCTGCACGCTCGAAGAACACACGCACGGCGTCGGCTGCTATGAAAACGGCGTCCTTGTCTGTACAAAAACCGAGCATACGCATACGGACGCCTGCTTCGATCCGGCTCCGACGCCGGATGACGGCTATCGCTGCGGCAGGAGCGGGCATAAGCATACGGCGTACTGTTATTTCTCGGACGGAACGCTCAACTGCGTTCTGACGGAGCATGAACATACGCTCGACTGTCTCAGCGACGACCGCGCCGACTGCGAGACCCGCGAAATGTGGGAAGCGTCGATGGCGGGAGCCGATCTTTCCGGCAGACCGTCGAAAAGGGTCTACGCCATCGCAGACACGCAGCTCGGCTATACCGAAAGCACGCGCAACTACCGCTCGAACGGGACGGATATGATGAACGGCTATACCCGCTACGGCGCATGGTTCGGCAACACCTATGCCGACTGGTCGGCAATGTTCGCCGGATTCTGTATGTACTACGCGGGCGCGGAGAACATTCCGTTCGCCGTCGAGCCGGGCGCGTGGGTCGAACGTCTGCATGACGCGGGACTGTTTGTCTCCGCCTTCGCGCACGAGCCCGAACCGGGCGACGCCGCGTTCTGGGAAGCGGAGGACGGGATCCGCGTCGGCATCGTGTCCGGCGCGGACGACGAGAATATCTTCTTCATCGAAGGCGACGTGGACGGCGCGGTCGCGCGCACCTACACGGAAAGGGAAAACGTCTTCGGTTATGCCGTCATGCCCGAAAACGCGGTCGAACGGCTGACCGCCGTGCCGGTCGAAGTCGATCCTGCGGCATTGGAAAAGCCGCTGCTGCTCGCTCCGTCAACGGGCGGATACTGGGTCAGAGTCACTTCCATCGACGACGCGAGTGCGAACTATGTCATCGCATCGCCCGACGGTCACGCACTCGGTATCGACCGGGAACAGAATTGGTCTATTATTTGGGGCACTTATTATACATATACGGCCGGTTCTCAGTCGGTTGCCTTCACGCCTGTGACCGGAGTCGACAATTACTATACGGCAGCGGTCGGCGGCGCCTATCAGTGGAATTTCAGCACGACCGGAAACAGCAGCCAGACGATCAAAAACGCAGAGTATACGGACTACGGTCTGAGACTGAGCAACAGTACATGGATCGACACAACGACGGCAGCCAACACGCTTACTTACAGCAACGGAAACTGGACGATCAGAAACGATAAACGTTATCTCCAGTATTCTTCCAATGCTTTTTCACGAAGCAGCAATAATGATGCGACCTATGCCAATATGGTCATCTACAAGCACGTGGACGACCTCCCCGGCTACACGGTCACGTTCCAGCCGAACGGCGGAACGGGTTCGTCGAAGAGCCTGATCGCTCCGAAGAACGCCGCGCTCGCCGCGGGCGGTCATACGGCGTCCGATCTGCCCGTCTATACGCGCGATCACTATGCGTTCGCCGGCTGGTCGACCTCGCAGACCGGCGGAACGATCGTGACCGATCCGGCGGTCATCCTCAACACGGTCGTCAATGCCAATACCACCTATTACGCCCGCTGGACGCCGAAGTATACCGTCACCTACACGCCCGGCGACGGCGTGACCGGTACGCCGGTCTCGGCAGAGGTCGTGTCCGGCTCCACAGCTCTGAACGCAGGCATGACGCCTCCGACCTATACAAGGGAAGGCTATGTCTTCGCGGGCTGGTCGCCCGACGGCGGAACGACGATCCTCACGGATTCCCAGACGCTGAACGCGCCTGTGACCGGAGACGTCACCTACACGGCGGTATGGCTGCCGCCGCGCACCGTTTCGTTCAATCTCGGCACGCACGCGCCGGATATCGACGCGATTTCGCCGATCACCGTCCCGCACGGGACGTCTATCCCGGCGGCAAGTCTGCCCACGCCTCTGTGGCACGCCGGGCGGCCGCTGCCGTTCGAGGGCTGGTATCTCGATTCGTCGCTGACAACGCCCTACACGAATCAGGCGATCACTGCCGACACCACGCTTTACGCGAAGTTCGGCTCTGCCGACAGCGCATACTACGTCTACTACTACGACTTTGATCGCAGCAGCGGACAGACCTCCGTCCTTCGCACCTTTGCGGTCCCCGAAGGCGTGGGCGCGCCGTCCTTCGATCCCACGACCTCCGTCTTCCCGCCTGCGGGAAAGGCTTGGGACGGCAAGTGGTATCTTGACGCCGCGCGCACGCAGTCGTACAATCCGAGCATGGCGGTCAGCGATCTTGTCAACTATCTGACCGGCGAGGATCACAAGGACATCTATCTTTACCCCGGTATGAATGACGTCTGCCGCGTGATCTTCAACACCAACGGCACCCGTATCGAACCGTTTGAATGCGAAGCGGGGACCGTTCTCACGATGAGCAATTATGAGACGACCCGTCAGGGCTACACCTTCGCGGGCTGGTATACCGACGCCGCTTTCACGCAGGCGGTCGGCAGCACCTATGAGGTGAACGGAAATACGACCTTCTACGCGAAGTGGGACCCGGACTACACGTCCTTCACCGCAGTCCGTCACTCGGAAAACGCCGAGGACTACGGCTTCACGTCGACCGGTTCGCTCGGCACATGGTACGCGCTCAGCGGCTCGGAGGTCTATGTCAGGTCAAGCGGTACGACGCACCGCGTATACTGTAAGCTGCCCGGAGATCCGACCGAATATCCGGTCTATGCCTCCGCGCCGACCCGCACTTCCACCGGCTGGACCGGCACGCAGGCGACGATCCCGGATGAATACGACGACTTCTTCATTTTCTGCAACGACGGAACGACGGAATGGGAAGATTTTCTTGATCTGACCGAACCGAGAGGATACGATTACGAGCATCCTGTGACCTGCGACAGCGGGACGATCCTGTCGAGCGGCGATTCCATCGTGGCAGTCTCGTATCTGCGCGTGCGCGTCGATCTGACGTTCAACATTCCGAACAGCAACGACAACAGCGGCGGATATATGGATATGTATACGCTTTATCGCAGCGGAATCGTGACGGGAACCACCACAGCAGCCAGCGCAGGCAACCGTTCTGCTTCCGGCGTATTTCCGGACGGTGTGGAATGGGAGTATACGGCTGCCTCATCGAGCAGCGGCAATAATGTCTTTGTTCTGAAGGGCGTCAAATACGAGGGACCGCTTGCCGACAAGTGGCCTGTAAAGACGTGGGTTACGCCGAACAGGAGTACAAGAAGGTTCTATTCATGGGATCCGACCAATGCAGCCAGCGGCACCAACCACGTCTCCAAACTGATCAACCTGACGACGGATTATTATCACGGCACCTATAAAAAAGGCCGAAACGCACAGGGAGGAATATTCAAAGCCACGTTCAACGGCGATTATTCGACCGCTCTGATGTATGCCATTGAGTGTCTCCCCGGAGAAACGCCTGACTTTACGGTAAACAACGTGGGTTATAAAATCGACGACCGCTATACGCAGGAAGTGGCGACCAACAGCTCGCTTTCCGCAAAACAGATCGCCGGGTGCGGAACAGGAAGCACTGCATACAGCGGTACCAGCGGACAGGGCAATCTGAATACAACCCGCGTCAATCAGCTGCTTGCGCAGAGAGCAGATCAGTATTTCGGCGGAAAAAGCACCAGAAACGAATTCGATAACGTCAATATTTTCAAATACAACCGCAGCAAGGTCAATGTCACCTTTGACTATCAGTACGACAATATCAAAAGACAGTACACGGATATTCTCTGGCGGCAGAATATCTCCAATTACCGTACCGGCATAAAGGACGGAACGGTGTATCCGACCCGCGACGGCTACCGCTTCGTCGGCTGGGCGAACCAGTTCGGCGAGCTGATCACCGAAGAAGAGTGGGACAACATGGTCGCCGATGTCAGCGCCGGCGAATCGGAGCTGACCTTCTACGCCAAGTGGGAGCCGCTCAACGGTCATATGATCGAGTTCTACATGACCAAGGATACCTTCATGCCGTTTGAAACGCACATCTTCCACGACAACGACTACATCAAGGCGCCGACTTCGGTCCAGCCCGACTACTGGGTCTGGACGAACAGCGACCTCGGTGTAGAGGATAAGTACACCGGCGATTTCCCGCTCTACGGCGAATACGGCGTGCAGGAAATGCGCGACGTGGACGGCGACGGGCTGGATGAGCTGACGTGGGTCATCAAGGTCTACGGCGTATGGCTCGACAGTTACGTACACGTTCTGTACGACGTCAATCAGGCGGACGGCGGCAACAGCGCCAATACGCCGCTTGATGAGGAACGCTATCAGCCCTTCACGTCGAGCGTTCCGGTCATGGCAATGGGGATAGAGGACCCGATCAACACGCAGGATAAGATCTTCGCGGGCTGGAAGCTCAACAAGAACAACGTCATCTACTACCCCGGCGACCACGTTCCCGTGGAATGGGGCACGACGATGATCTTCAAGGCGCAGTGGATCGAACCGGACCGCGCGGTCCATCTGAGATATGAACCGAACGGCGGTACTCCGAATCTGCCCTACCCGGACAGCACCGGTCTGGTCTATGATGAAGGCGTTCAGGCAATCGTCTGGGACGACCGGAGCAGCAGCAATGCGTTCCACTTTACAAGGCAGGGGTACTACTTCGCCGGCTGGAATACGAAGGCGGACGGTACCGGAACAGCCTATATGCCCGGTTCGACCATCCTGATGGACGAGGACAAGGTGCTCTACGCACAGTGGATGGCCAGCACCTTCACGCTGACGATCCACAAGGTGGACGCGGGATTGGAAAATTTCGATCTGAGCGGCGCGGTCTTCACCCTTGAGAAGAAAAACGGCAGCTCGTGGACCACTCCGGTCACGCTGACCGTGACCGACGCGGACGGTCTGACCTCTACCGGCGCGGACATGGAGCGCAACACGATCTACCGGCTGACCGAGATCGTCCCGCCGACCGGTTATCATGAGCTGGAATCTCCGATCTATTTCCAGCTGGATGACGACGGCGACATCATTTCCTGCACGGCGGCAGGCGCCGAAGTGGACGGACTGCCGTACCATGTTCTGGACGAGACCTTCGATTCCACGTCCAAAGTGCTGACGCTGACGATCGGCAACGTCACCGGTCCGATCTTTCCCGAAACGGGAAGCGCGGGCGAGCTGCTCTTCTTTGCAGCCGGTCTGCTGATGACGGCGGCGTCCGGATGTCTCCTGATCTGCGCAGTGTTACGGAAGCGGAGATCTGAATAAGCGGAAAAGCGCGATGGCGTATCTCCGCCGAAACAGAAGAAACCCGCGGCAGGATGCAGGTCCTGCCGCGGGTCCTTTCGTGTAGGGTGATCAGACGTTTTCAAACCAGATGCGCATATCGGTCTCGCCGCGGTTGGCGAAAGCGAAATACGGGATGAGCCGGGCGGTGAACGGCGTAGCCGTCACCTTGTCGGAATAGAGGTTGTCGACCGTCACGCGCTCTGCGGGACAGTACAGGACCGGCGTTTTCAGCTCCTCGTCGAAGCCGGGCGTATAGTCTTTGCCGACCAGCCGGACGTCGTACAGGGAACCGCCGTTGTCGACGCCCTCCATGCACATGACGAACGGTCCCCACATGACGGCTTTCATGCCGCGGTCGGTGAGCAGGCGCGGATTGGCGCTGACGCGGCGCACTTCGAGACGAAGCTCGAGCGTGATCACGTCGCCGTCTGCCGCGTCGACGAAGGCGTAGCCCTTTTCGACAGCGGGAGCGACGCGCGCGCCGTTCTTTCTCATCTCCCAGATATCGCACCAGCCGGGGATGCGGAGAGCCAGCTTTTTCGCTTCGCCGGTGAGGGTGACCGCGATCTTTCCGTCATAGGGATAGCCGGTCTTCTGCGAGAGCTTCGTTTGACCGAAGTCCGAGGTCGATTCCATGTACTGATTGACATAGATCGTGTCGTCGGTGTAGTTGTACAGGAAATCCGCGATGGACGCGACGAAACGGGTGACGTTCGGCGGGCAGCAGGAGCAGCTGAACACTTCGACGCGCTGCGTTGCGGGATACCAGAATTTGCTGATGTCGCGGATGGAATCGTTCAGCTCTCTGCGCTGCGTCAGGTCGATCTCCTGGAGGTTGCTGTAAAAGAACGCTTTGCCGTCGAGCGACGTGCCGGACAGGAAGGCGTTGTAGATCACGCGCTCCACCGTGTCGGCATACTTTGCGTCGGGTTCGATGCATTCCATGCGGCGGGCGAACAGCGCGAGGGAAAGGTTCGCGCAGGTCTCGGCGTAGGCGGTGCGGTTCGGAAGACGGAAATTCTCCTCAAACGCTTCGCCGTCGCGGGTCGAGCCGACCGCGCCGGTGACGTACATCTTCGACGTGATGATGTTGTCGAAGATCTTCTCGCAGGCGTTCCTCAGCTCCTCGTCTCCGGTCCGGACTGCCGCGTCCGCCATGGCGGAGTAGAGGTATCCGGCGCGCACGGCGTGACCTTCGGCGGTGAACTGCTCGCGCACCGGCAGATGCGCCTGAATATTGGTGCGGCGGTGCTTCGGGTCGTCGTTGACGAAGGTCGGAGTCAGACCGCGCTCGTTGAGGAAGAACATCACAAGGTCGAGCCACTGCTTATCGCCGGTGTAGTCGTACAGCTTGATGAGCGCGATCTCGATCTCCTCGTGACCGGGATAGCGGAAGCCGGTGGACTGCTCGTCCATGAATCTCTTTTTGACATAGGCGGCGTATTTCTTCATGCAGTCAAGGAATTTGTGCCTGCCGGTCGCCTGATCGTAGGCGATGGCGGCTTCCAGCAGATGACCGCAGCAGTAAAGCTCGTGCTGATGGATGTTGCGGAACCGCTCCTCATAGCAGAAAAGCTGGAAATAGATGTTGAAGTAGCCGTCCTCGTCCTGTCCGCGCTCGATGCAGCCGACCACTTCGTCCACGATGGCTTCCAGTTCCGGTTCGCGCTGCTTCATCGTGAGGTATGCGACCGATTCGAGCCACTTGGCAACGTCGGAATCCCAGAAATAGTGCGGCTTGTTGGGCATTCCTTCCTTCCAGTCCATGCGGAAGGCGTCGAAGCGTCCGGTCTCCTTGAACCGCTTGTAGACGTTCCAGATCGTCGTCTTCCGGTTCAGCAGCTGACGGTCTTTCCAGAAACCGCCGGTGATATCCGATTTTTCGTAGGGAAGATAGTGCGTCATGGCAGATTCCTTTCATTTGTTATAAAAATTTATTGCGTAAATTATTTGAAAATGACTTGAACTGACCATTGGATTGTGATATAATTATAACGTATCCGATACGTCAGTTCAACTACAAAAAACGGAGAAAAGGGGAAAAAATCCGACATGAGATTTGAGAACGTCACTTACCAGAACGCCGGACAATTCACTTCAAGAGAAACATGGACCCATCCGTCATTCAAACTGAAAACCACTGAGATCATTGTCGTGATCGAGGGCACGCTGTTTATCGAGGAAGAAGGTGTGCGATATACCGTGGGACCGGGAGAGGTCATTCTGCTGGAAGCCGGGCGTCAGCACGCAGGCTGGCAGTCTACCGATCAGCCGATCTCGTTTTACTGGTTTCATTTCACCTCTGACGAGCCGTTTGGGGACGGCGGGTCGCGCTGTTTTCCGCTGCGCGAGCGTTACCCCGTGACCATCCTGTGCCGTCAGATCCTGCATTACGAGAACAACGGATTTGCGCATACGGTCGCGGAAAGCCTGTTTTCGGTCCTGCTTGCCGAGCTTGAAGCGCAGAGCGCGGCGGACGACAATACGGAGGGCGCGCTGGTCAGCCGCATCCGGGAATGGATCCGAATCAATTCCGACCGCAGTCTGACCGCGCCGGAGGTCGCCGAGCATTTCGGCTACAACGAGGATTATGTCACGAGGCTTTTCAAGGCGAGCGGCGGCGAAGGATTAAAGGCGGTCATCAGCGAGCAGAGGATGAACCACATCAAGCGTCTGCTGCTCGAAACCGATCTGACGCTGACCGAGCTTGCCGAGGCGTCCGGCTTCACGGATTACAAGCTGTTTCTGAAATTCTTCAAGTATCACGAGGGAATGACGCCGACCGAATTCCGGCAGGTGTACTATTCGACGCATACGAACAACCGCTGAACCATGCTCCGGCTGACTGACAAAGATGGGGAACACGTCCGATAAGACGTGTTCTCCATCTTCGGTTTATTGACGGAGTGTCCGGCGGGACCGGTCACTGACCGCGCTTTGCGACGTCTTCCTCGACCGCCGCTTTCCAGTCTGCCGAAAGCGGGCGCGCCGCGCGCATACAGGAAACGGCTTCCGACATGACCTCGTAGTTGAGTCTGGTCCCGGCTTTGTCCGACTTGTAGCGGACCGCGCGGTCCGCGTCGATGCCGAAATCCCTTGCCGCGGAAACGGCGTCGATGTTCGCGCCGAGGAAAAGGAATTCCCAGTCGTCCTTTTTCTGCTGCTCGATCAGTTCCTTCACCTTTTTCAGGCTGTATTTCCGGCTGGCGTTCTCCATGCCGTCGGTCGTGATGACGAACAGCGTGCGCGCGGGAACGTCCTCGCGGCGTGCATAGCGGTGGATCGTGCGGATGCGTTCGACCGTTTCGCCCACCGCGTCGAGCAGAGCGGTCGAGCCGCGGACAAAGTAGTCGCGGTCGGTCATCGTCGGCACGCTGTCGAGCGCGATACGGTCGTGCAGCGTTTCGCTCTCGTGGTCGAACAGAACCGTCGTGACAAGCGCGTTTCCCGGTTCCGTTTTCTGCTTTTCGATCATCGAATTGAATCCGCCGATGGTGTCGGCTTCCAGTCCGCCCATCGAACCGCTGCGGTCTAAGATAAATACAAGCTCGGTCGTTTCGTTTTTCATGTTTCGTTTCTCCTTTTTCGTAATGGAATTTAGTCGATTGTAAAACTACGTTTTACAATCGGAACTCGCGCTTATCGCCGCCGACAAAACAAAGTTTTGTCGGCTCCCCTCGGCGCGAGGGCTCGCCCTGGCTCGCCTTAGAGGTGTTTTTATGTCGGCAAAGCCGACATAAAAACGGATTTTAT
>JAZRXB010000339.1:0-14398 GCA_045600005.1 Eubacteriales bacterium
CTGGCAAGCCCGGTCGTTGAAATGCACGCCGAATAACCGCAAATCCCCATAAAAACAGGCGGTTCCCGCGCGGGAACCGCCTGTTTTGTCTGCTGAACGGTCGTTTCGGTCGTCCGAATGCTTCAATAAACCGTATGAATATGCCGACCGATCGATTCCGCCGTCCGGCTGATTCCGCTGACCGGATGATTCTGCCAGCCAACTGAATCCGCTGACCGGATGATTCATTAAATCATATGAATCATCCGTCCGGCTGATTCAGCCGGATCTGCTGGCTGTATCTGAGCGTGTGTCCGCACATCCGCCGCGCCGTTTTTGCCTGTTATTTTTGCTCCGCGAGATACAGCGAAGCGCGGGACTGGACGCGCGCCGCCCGCACCTCCGGCGTTTCGGATGGGTCGGAAAACAATTCTTCCCTCATGATCTCCCAGATAGGACCATTGAGACTTGCGATCCCTTCGATGGAATCGAGGAAATCGGCGAATTCGTCCGCGTCCTTCCGCGTGATCTTGATCTGAACGGGATAATTCCCCGCCTCGTCGTCGGGAACCAGAGAGACCACTTTGAGATCCTCGGACTTTGACACCACGGTATACCCCTCCAGCGTGTCCGCCTGCGCGTAGAGATCGCTCCTTGTGAAGCCGGGAGCGCTGGTCAGCCGCGACAGCCAGTTGGTGTTTGAAGCGTAACCGTACAGCGGCTTTGACCGGTAAAATTCCCCCAGAAAGTCGAGCGCTTCCGCCTTGTGTCCGCTCACCGCCGTGATCCCGGCGCATGTGTTCATAGTCGGCTCCGCCAGAACGGCGCCGTCCTCGTTCGGGTATCCAACGGGGATGACCGTCCCGCCGAACTGCCATTTTAACTTCGCCCATTCATAGAGCGAATTGATCGGGAGCGTGGTCATAAGCGTCAGCTTTCCGTCCCGCAGTTTTGTCAGTCTGTCATCCCTTTTGTCGGCATAATCCGCTTCCTTCCGCACGGTTTTCTCTTTTTCCTCGCAGAAGCGGATGATCTTGGCAAGCCGTCCGTCGTCAAACGAACAGATCCCCGCCTTTTCGTCCACCATGCCGCCGATCGCTCCGTACAGGAAATAGGTGCACAGTCCGTCCGGGTCGTTCGGGATGAAGAAAGCGTCGGCAGGAAGCGTTTCATAATACGCCATCGCTTCCTCTGCCGTCATGACCCCGTCGACCGCGCCGTTCGACGCCAGCACGCTGAGCGTCGAGCAGTTGATCGGGAGAAGGAACTGCCTTCCGTCCGCGTCGGTATAGGGAGCCTTCGCAAAGCCGAGCAGATCGGAGCGTTCGAATGTGTCGGAGGCTTCCATCAGCGGCACGAGATCGGCGAAAACGCCCGCCTTCTGATAATCCTCCATCGTGGTATCGGCGGAGTTCATCGGACCGATGAACAGAAGGTCCGGCACATTCCCGGCGGCAAGCTCCGCGTCAAGGCGCAGACGAGCCGTGTCGAAATCGCCGTATTTTTCGAGCCAGTCGGTCACTTCGACGTGTACGCCGGGATGACTTTTGTTATAGGCGACCGCCGCGGTGCGCACGCCGGCCACGTCCCACGAGAGCGAGACGGCAGTCAGGCGCACACGGTTTGCGATCTCATCCTCGGACAGCCGCCGGATCACCGAAAGAGAGGAGGAGAAGACGCCGTTCTCATACAGACCGTCCGTCACGCCGAAGGCAAGATCGTCCCCGGCAACGGTCAGCGCCGAAAAATTATTCAGGATATCCGATTCACCCCAGTCGATCATCATCTGAGCCTGACAGACCGGAGTTCCCTTCGCGTCTTTTTTGATGGACAGCGCCCACAATCCCGCGCCGCCGCTGTAATAGAGCGGAAAGCTGCCGCCGGTACAGAAGCTGCCGGAGATCAGACTCGATGTGATCTCGGTCGGAAGCTCAAGCGCCGCGCCGTGCTCTCCGGTTTCAGCGTCGATCGGATAGAGCGCCTGACCGTTCACGGACGCGGTCGAAGGACCCGCGCTTTTCACGGTTTCCATCGCGTAAAGCCCGCCGTCCGCAAGGAAAACGGTATGGACTTTCCGGTCGTCCTTCTTCCAGACGACCTTTCCGCCGCGGTCAAGGCAGACGATCCCCTCTCCCGTCGCGGCAAAATAGCGGCGATCCGCGTTCTTTCCCAAAGCCGCCGCGCCGTTCACGGCAAAACCGTCTCCCGCCAGCATGAGAGCTGCGTTCTGCGCCATATCGTAATCAAACAGCGCGGGCAGATCGACCGAAAAGAGGAGCTTCCCCCGCTCGTCCCGCACGCAGAACCGGCACGTCATGCCGTCCGCGTCCGCCAGCACTTCATAGGCAGCGCTCTCGCCGTCCGGCAGGCGGAAGCTGCGCTGCACGTTCGCGCCGGGGATACTGGTCTCCTCGTTTCCTCCTTCCTCCACGCGGAAATCTCCGCCTTCCGCGTTCCATGAGACGATCCGGCTTTCCGATTGATCGGCATTCTCGTCGATATGCCACGCGGACGTATAGATCCTGCCGTCCCGGAAGGTCAGCAGACGCTCTCCCAGATTAAACTCATAGTTGTCCGGAAACGGGATCACCGTCTCGGCAAACACCGTGCCTTCCGGCAGCATGGGCGGCGGCGTTTCCTCGTCTGTACAGGAAGCAAAGAGGAGTAGTACAACGGTCATGACAGACAGAAGAACGCAGAAACGTGTTTTTCTCATGTTCAGTATTCCTTTCTCCCGAGAATCTATCCTTATGGGAACCTCTTACCGGCTTTCACGACGGCGCGGGTATAAAGCCGCACGCCGTCGCGCATGGGGATCATCCGCTCGTCCACGCGGACGGATGACGTTTCTTCCCTCATAACGGAAGATCGGCAAGCATCGTCAGCGTCTTATGCTCGGACGCGATCGGGACGTATTTCGTCGTGTCGCCGAGCAGGATGTACGCGCCTTCGTCCGAATCCGCGACCGGCTTCTTGATCGGATAGATCGACCAGACCGCCGCGCCGTCGCGTCCCAGCGTCAGTTCGGTATCCTCAAAGAAGCTGACGCGGGTGAATTTCTTCGTGAAATATTCGTAGGCGATGTATTCGGTGTTCCGATCGAGTCCCGGGATCGTGCCGAAATCGACCGTATCGGTCACGTCGCCGTCCGAAACGTTGAACGCCGCGAGCGCAAAGTTCTCGCCTGCGCGGTTCCAGATCTTCTGGAGCTTCTTTTCCGCCTGACAGTCGACATAGAGACAGTCGGTCGTCGGACGTGCCGCTTCGTCGCAGCGCATCAGTCTGCCGTCGTCCTCGCAGACGGGGCGGATGTTGGCGGCGTTGCTCTCGCCGGTCTTGTCGCTGACGTAGATGGGCGAACCGGAGATCGCGCGCAGTACGCCCGACTGAACGGCGGATTCGGGATGGTCGGACCACCACATATCGAAGTCACACCAGTAGATCTTTCCGTGCCAGATCGCATTATAGGCGTTCTGCACCAGATGCTTGATGAAGCCGCGCTCGCGCTTCGGGAAGAAGTCGTCGCTGTTGCGCGAGACTGCCGACATCGGACGGGCGAGAACGTTCTCCATGTCCATGCCCATGCAGTCGATGACCGCGCCCTCGAAATTTTTTGCGATCGAGCGTTCGATGGCGTTGTGCGCGATGCGGCAGCCCTCAGCGGTGGCGATGGAGCCTTCGATGTGACCGGAATGCGAGCTTTGGTTATCCACTTTCAGGAAATCGACGCCGCAGGACGCGAGGAAGCTGTGCCACGTATCCCAGAAACGGAACGCCTTTTCCTCGTCGAGCGACTGGAGGACGTTTCCGGCGGGCGTGATGAACAGGTTCTCCTTCTGCTCCTCATAGAGCGGGCTTTCGCGGTCAACGCCCATCCAGTAGCCGTTGAAGGCGTGCCATACGCCGACCTTTTCAACGCCGTATTCGCCCTTGATCCTGTCGATGGTCGCTTTCAGACCCTCCGGGAACTTTGCGCAGTTGACGTCGAAGCCGGCAAGACGGCGCTCGCGGGTCGTCATCCAGCCGTCGTCGATGATGAGCCACTTGATCTTAATGTTCTTCGCCTTGAATTCTTCGAGCTTTTCATAGATCTTCGCGCTCGAAACCTCTCCGTAGAAGGCGTCCCACGTGCACCAGCCGAAGCCGTTGAAGAAATCGGGGAGCTTCCGCTCGCTGCGCAGCGGTACGCGGATCGCGCCGATCTGACGGGCGAACGCGAAAGCATTGTCAACGGCGGTGAACGGCTCGGTCGAGACCGAAACGGCGAGGAAATCGCCTTTCAGCTCGTACAGGCACGCCATGTCCGACGTGAGGTTCAGCTTTCCGGCTTCAAATTCGCAGCGGAAATTGTCGCCGCAGAGCGGGAGCAGGTAATAGTTCAGCGCGCCGGTCTTCACGAACAGCGACTGTGTGCGGGGTTTCAGGTCGGCGAAGTCCCTGACGAAGGTCGGGTACATCCACCACGGATTGTCGTGATGGCTGCCGAGCAGCGCGTCGGGAACGAGACCGCCGAAGGTCATCGAAACGGCTTTTTCAGGCGAGAAGCTGCCGATCGTTCCGTTCGGGACGGTGATCTTCGCGTCGATGTGGAAGACGACCGCGTTATCGCCGCACTTCGCGGTCACGACGAGCTTTTCAAGTCCTGCCGCAGGCTTGTAGGTGCAGATGATGTTTCCGTTTTCCTCCGTCTCGACGAATTCCGTGAGACTTCCGGTGCGTCCGCGCGTGCGGCTGACCGTCACGGCGAGACCGGAGAGAAGTTTTTCTTTCACAAAAGCATAGATCGCGTTCATTCTGTTGTTCTCCTTATTTTAATGTTCCGCGGACGCCGCACGGCGTCCTGCCGGATGAAAACTGCCTGTATCCATTGTACCATACCGGCGCTTTCAGGTCAAGAGCTTTGTCGAAATTCGGCGTTTCATGCGAGCGGGATCCGCACGCTGAACACGTCGGTATGCTCCCGGTCGACCGAGCAGGCGCAGACAAGAGCCTTCGCTCTGCCGTCCTCAAAATAGAGCTGCGGGCGTTCCAGACTGAACACCGGCAGAGGTCCGTTTTCGGTCGGAAGCATCCTCCCGAACGCCAGCGGGTCGGCGGACGGTCGCCAGTCAAGCCCGTCGGACGACTCGAACAGTGCGCAGGCGCTGCCGTCCGTGTGCGTGAAATAGCCGTGAAAATCCTTCACGACCGCCCGGAGCTTTCCATCCTCAAACCAGACGAACGGATCCTCGACCGACCAGCCGTTTGTCGGATTGACCATGATCGGCACGCCTGTTTTGACAAACGGTCCGAGCGGGTCGTCCGCGAATGCGCCGCCGCAGATGACCGCTCCGCCGCGCGGCAGCTCGCCGTCCTTCGATACGGCTTTGTAGATCATGTAAAACCGTCCGTCCGGCATCGCCGTGACCGACGGGTTCGAGGTCATCAGGCTGTCGATGCCATCGTCCGAGACGTCAATGACAGGTCTGTCGAAGAAACGCCACTCGCCCTCCGGGTCGTCCGCTTCGGCGACGCCGATGCGCTGACGATTGCGGCAGTCCCACCAGCCGCCCTCGCCGTCGTTGCCCATATAATAAAGATAACATTTACCGCTTTGTACCATCACGGTCGGATTGTGCGCACAGGATGAATCCCAGCGGCGAAGCCCGTCCTTCGTGCGGATGGTGCGGATATAGGAAAATTTTCCAAACAGACTGTCCGACCGCGCAAGACAGATCTCCGAATCCGTCACCCACGCCTGAAAGCCCAGTTCCCTTTTCCAGCGCGAATAGGCGAGATAATACCGTCCGCGCCAGCGGAAAACCGAGCCGCACCAGACGAAATACCCATCCTCCGTGAATTTGCAGTCCTTCGTGATCGGCAGAAAACGCTCCTGTAAGCTCATACGGTCTCCTTTCATGAAACAGCCGGTCAGACGGACGGTCTGACCGGCTTCTCTGATTTATCTGCGTTTCAGCGTGACGACGCCGCTGACCGGAACGGAAATCCGCGCAAGCGTTCCCTTCGCAAGCGAAACGGTTCCTTCGCCGACCGGATCGCCCATGCAGTCCGTGACGGTATAGGCGTACTCGCCGTCAAACGACGCTTCCGCGATGATCTCACGGTCGAGCGACGAATTGACCAGCACGATCTCGTCGTCCTGCTTTTCGAGGTAAGCGATGCGTCCCGAATAGACCGCACCGACCTGGACCCCGTCCTTCCGGGACGAGACATAGGCGTAGTTCGCCGTGTAGTTCTTAAAGAGCATTTCGCCGTCGAGCAGGACCGAACGGTATTTCGTCCAGAACGCGAGGTAATACCCGACCATTTTCGCGTGGGATCCCGGCATTCTGTCGTGAAGCACCGAGATCTGCGGCACGGAGAACAGCACGTTCGTCAGCTGGAACGCCGCCAGCTCGACCGGTTCCGCGTAGTTCCACATCACCATGTCGGAATGAACGGCGGTGGAGCCGCTGGTCAGACGGAGCGACAGCGTGTTGACGCGGTTGCTGTAACTGTCGTTCGGGCAGTCGCCGGAACGGATCATGTTGCCGAACGTGCGCATCAGCGGACCCATATAGCTCTGACGGAATTCGATCAGAACGTCCGGGTTCAGCTCTTTCAGAGCCGCCATCACGTCCTTCATCAGACGGTCGACAGCATCGTAGACCGAAACAAAGTCCATGCCGTCCTTCACGACCTCGCTCTGACGGAAGCTGTCGATGAAGTCGAGCTTGAAGCCGTCCAGTCCCCATTCAATTGCGGCCTTCCGGTACAGACCGATCAGATAATCCCGCACCTCCGGATAACGCGGGTCAAGCACCCACGTTCCGCGCAGACGGTCGGATTCGTAGAGCATTTTATCCTTGAAGCGGTCAAACGCCTTCGAGTGAACGCCGACGAACGGGACGGCGTACCAGAGGACGAATTTCAGACCCGTCTCATGCACCGCGTCGACGAACGCCTTCATGTCGGGAACCTTGACCGGAGTCGCTTCCCAGTCGCCGCAGTAGGCGTAGCCGCGTCCGTTGTCGTCGGTCTGCCAGCCGTCGTCCACGATGACCGACTTGCAGCCGAGCTTTGCGAAATAGCGGCACTCCTCGACGATGCGCGGCACGTCGATCTGCTGATGGAAGCTGTACCACGCCGAATAAAGCGGCATACGGGCGGTGTCCGGCACGTTCGTCGGCGTCAGACCGTCCATCGTTTCCCACCACTTCACAACGTCGCCGACCGCTTCGTTAAACGGAACGTCGCGCGTGTCGATCCGAAGCATGGCGGTATAGCCGGATACCTTGCAGTCGACGTTGATCGTCACGGTATTGATGAGTTCTGCGGTCTCCTCCATCACGCCGGAACGGATGCGGACGCTGTTCTTCGGGTCGGAGCAGGCGATGGTCAGACGGTTGCGGTCGTCGAAGCTCATCGCGGTGTAGACCGGCGCGGAGGACATGGCGGACGAACCGACAGGTCCGCCCCAGCTCGGACGGATCTTCTTCTGATTATATCCGATCGGGCTCCAGCAGACGTTGACGCCGATGTCGTCCATGAACCATTCGACCCTGATCTCCAGCGTCGACGGCTCCCCCTTCGCCTTCGCATCGACCGTCAGGAGCGTCAGACCGTCGGCGAGCTTTTCTTCCTTTAATCCGGCTTCAAACGCCGGGTTCACAGTAAGCTGAAACATGAGTTTTCCCCTTCCTCTTACTCTCAGAGATCAAATACGACCATCGCGTGCAGATCGACCTTACCTACCTCGACCTTTGCCTTGCCGTTTTCAAACGTGTACGCAAGGTCGGTCTCCTTCATCGCGCCGTCGGCGTATTCCGCCTTATAAACGCGCTTCGGCGCGGCGGGCAGAGCGGCGGTGAGCGAAATTTCATAGAGCGGTACGATGTCCTCGATGACCTCGACGCCGTTTCCGCGCTTTGTCGTGTGCGCGAACAGCAGGTGCGCGATGTAACGGTCCTCCGCTTCCTGCTTCGTATAGGTGACAACGCCGCGGTCGGGCAGATTGCATTCGACCGAGCGTCCGCCGCCGATGAGGGCGGAGATCATGTGGAGCGCCAGCTCCTTCAAGTGGTACGAGCCGACCTCGGCGTAATCCTGGAACAGATTCCAGCAGATGTAGCCGGTGTTTTCGGTCAGGACTGCGCCGGGACGGTCCGCGCCGGGATCGTTCGGCGTATGCTTGTGCGAGCAGAAATGTTCGGGCGTGCGGTTGAAGTAGGATTCTTCGAGCGTCGCTTCGACCGTGCCGCGCACGGCGCGGATATTCTTCGACTGCTTGTACATGACGTAGGCGGTCTTTCCGTTCACCGCGTCGTATTCCGGGATCATGTAGTTCGGGCAGAAAGCGTTCGTTCCCTCGCAGACGACGCCGAGGTCGAGCGCGAACTCATCCGAGCCGGGCTTCAGACCGGACTCGCCGGAGCAGAGGAGCTTGCCTCCCTGTGCGAGATAGGCTTCGAGCTTTGCTTTCAGCTCATCGTCCACGCGAACGACGTCGGGCAGAATGAGCAGCCTGTATTTCGTCAGTTCCTCGTACTGGTCGACGAGATCGTACAGAACCTTCCCTTCGAGCAGCACGCGGGACGCGCCCATGTCATACGGGCAGTTGCGGTCGGGACGACGCGCAAAGGCTTCGGCGCTGAGGATGGCGACGTCGGCGAGATGCTTCGCGCCGCGGACGTAAGGTTCCTTCGCTTCGGCTTCGGCGTAGGCCTTTCCGATCAGACCATAGGTCGAGAGGTTCATTTCTCCGCTCGGATGGAGCTGGTCGCCGATGGAACACTTCGCGCCCTCCGCGAGCGACAGAGCGACCTCGTAGCGGAGCGCGTTCGGATGCTTGAAGCCGCCGAATTCGCCCCACGACGTGTGGAACTTGCCGGTCATGCCGAGGAATTCCTTGCCGAGCGTCCGGCTGTATGCGGCGGACATCGGGAAGTGGTCGTAGCCCCAGCCGCCGGTCGGCAGGCTTTCGAGCTCGAGATGGGTGTCAAAATCCGCGATATCGCGTCTGCCGCGGGTGATGTTCCCGGCGTTATGGAAGATCTTCGTTTCGGGATTGTACTTTCGGACCGCTTCGGCGGTGCGGCGGCAGTATTCGGCGTACACAAGGTCGCCGTGCTTCTTCACGTCGGCGGGATCGTGCGGGTCAAGTCCTTTTTCGCGCATGGAACGGATGCAGTACTGGCAGTAGCAGATGCGCGGCGCGGAGATATCGAGGAAAATACCGGTCGGGTCGTAGCGCTGCATGACCTCCTCGACCTGCGCGACGAGCGTGTCAAGATAGGGCGTATTGTAGCAGAGCAGATGATAACCCGGACGGTTCAGAAAATCGGCTCCTGCATCGGGCGCGGGCTTGTTCAGATGCTCGACGTGGCGCTTCGCGTATTTCTCATCGAGACCGGCGGACAGATAGACCGGCGCGTTGACCCCGGCTTCGCGGCAGGCTTCCAGCTCTGCGCCGAGCAGGTCGAATTTCAGCTTCGGGTGCATTTCGTTCGCCTTGGACGGATGGTAAGCCCAGCCGTGGTGGCATTTGGAGAAGACGGTGATCGAATCGACGTGACCGAGCCTCAGCGCTTCCTTGAACTGCTCCTTATCGAAGCGGTCGCCGACAGCCGGAACCTCCTCGGACGTGTGGAAATCCAGATGGACCTCGCGGTATTTTAACGGCGTCATATGACATCCTCCTGAAAAACAGAATTTTACTCTTTCATGATACAATATCTGCGCGGATTTGTCAAGTCACTTTATCAAAGTATGCGCTGACATCGCATATATTTACCGATATTTAATCTATCGGAAACCCCGAAAATTCCAAAGAAAAACCCGGATCGCCTGCGTATCCGGGTTTTTCTTGAATTTTATGGGGACCGCGCCGGGCTGTGCCCGGCTTTATAGCTCGAACCAGAAGGTCGAGCCTTTTCCCGGCTCGCTCTCCACGCCGTATTTTGCGTGATGCAGCTCCAGAATGCTCTTGACGATCGAAAGTCCCAGACCCGAACCGGTCTGCGCGCGGCGGTGCGTTTTGTCTACCTTGTAATAACGGTCCCAGATGAAGGGGATGTCCTCTTTCGCAATGCCATCTCCGTTGTCCGTGACCTCGATGCGCACCGAACGCCGTCCGTCCCGCTCGACCACGCGCTGCGACACGCGCACGAACCGTTCCGTTCCGGAATGTGTGATGGCGTTGTTGATGAAATTGTAGATCACCTGCAAGATCCGCGTCCGGTCGGCGTTGACCATGACCTCCTCGTCCGACGTGAAGGCGATCACCCAGCCGTCCTGTTCGGTCAGCTTCGAGAAGCGCCCGATCACCTCGCGGACGGTTTCGGTCAGATTGAAGTCCGAGCGCGTCAGCTCCTGCGTCCCCGACTGGAGACGGGAGATGTCCAGCACATCGTTGACCAGCGAGGTCAGACGTTTGGTCTCGTCGATGATGATCTGCACGTTTTCAGGCGTATTTTCGCCCGGCAGGTCGCGCATGACCTCGGCGTAGCCTTCGATCATCGTCAGCGGCGTGCGCAGATCGTGCGAAATGTTCGCGATCAGCTCGCGCTGGAGCGCGCCGGTCTTCGACAGCTCCTGCGCCGCGTAGTTCAGCGTGTCCGCCAGTTCCTCGGATTCGCGGTAGCCCGACCCGGAGAACCGCACGTCGTACTGGCTCGCGGCAAGCTTTTTCGCGTCCTCGCTGATCTCGACGATCGGCTTCGCCACCCGCCTTGCCAGCAGGAACGACAGCAGCGCCGCCCACGCGATCATGATCACGCTGACGAGCAGCAGCTCGGTCCGCAGCGTGCGGATCGTCGTGCCGACCGGAGAGATCGTCGTATTCAGAATGATGACCAGATCACGGTCCCGCGACGGAGAGTGGGTGATCTTCGTGTAAATGATGCTCTCGCCCAGTCCCTCGTCCCGCATGGGAACGTTCCCCTTATAGGCGTCGGTATCGTAGTAGCTGTTGCGGAACGCCTCGCGCTGGAAACGGGAGAGCTTTTCCCCGCCGTTCTTCAAAGCGGACTGGTAGAGCATCTGTATGTTCCGCGCGGGCATTTTGTGAATGATACAGTCCTGTAAGATATCCTTCGAGACGAGGATATTCCCCTTCTCGTCGAAGATCAGCACGCAGACCTCGCGGTCCTGTGCGATCCGCTCTGCCAGTGTGTCGATCTTGGGAGTTTCAAGGTCGATGTTCTCCGAAATTCCCTCAGCGGCGCGGCGGATCTCGCTGATCTTGATCGTCTTGTAGATGTTCTCGAACAGCACGACCTGCACCAGCCACAATAATCCCAGCAGCAGAAGCAGAAACGCCATCATGTAGGTGAAGAATTTCCAGCGGACGCCGACCGGACGCTTCTTCCCTTTTCCGGCTTTACTTTGATTCAAAGCGATATCCCACTCCTCTGAGCGTCACGATCAGCCGCGAATATTCGCCGAGGCTCTTGCGAAGCAGCTTGATGTGCGTATCGAGCGTCCGGTCGTCGCCGTAGAAGTCGTAGCCCCAGACCTCGGTGATGAGCTTTTCGCGGGACAGCGCGATGTTGCGATTGCGGAGCATATAGAAGAACAGGTCGTATTCCTTCGGCGACATTTCGACCCGCTCGCCGTTCACATAGACGAGCCGGGCGGTGATGTCCGCCCTCAGTCCGCCGATCTCGACGACCTCGTTGACCGGAGTGGGAGCGGCGGCGCGCGACGTCCGCTTCATGATCGCGTCGATGCGGAGCATCAGCTCCTTGGGCGAAAAGGGCTTGACCACATAGTCGTCCACGCCCAGCTCGAAGCCGTTGATCTTGTCGTATTCCTCGCCGCGCGCCGAAAGCATGATGATCGGCGTGTTTTTTGTCTTCCTGATCTCGCGGCAGGCGGAAAATCCGTCCAGCTCCGGCATCATGATGTCCATGATGATGATATCGAAATCCTTCTCCCGGCAGAGACGGACCGCTTCCATGCCGTCTTTCGCTTCCGTGACCTCGTTGCCCTCGAACTCGGCATACTTGCGGATCAGCTTTCGGATCATTTCCTCATCGTCCACTGTGAGAATCCTGTACATTGTCAACATCCTTTCCGGTATGGTTTCGTTTTCTGTCTTCATTTATATTATATACGATACCGGCGCACTTTGCAAGATGCTTCGCAAACTGTTCACAAAAAATCAAACGTTTGTCACATAACGATAAGCCGTTGTGCATGATCGGCGGTCCCGCTCTCCGGTCAATAGGTAGTTTTGTTCCCCAGTCCGAAGCTGACGCCGATGGCGTCGTTCACCCGGCTCATCACGGTGTCGTCAAGGTGTCCCATTTTCTCCTTTAACCGCCGCTTGTCGATGGTCCTGATCTGTTCGAGCAGGATCACGGAATCCTTCGCAAGTCCGAAGTGGTCCGCCAGCACATTGATGTGCGTCGGAAGCTTGGTCTTGCCCACCTGACTGGTGATGGCGGCTGCGATCACGGTCGGGCTGTACCGGTTGCCGACGTCGTTCTGCACGATCAGTACGGGGCGGAGTCCTCCCTGCTCCGAGCCAACCACAGGGGAAAGGTCCGCATAATAAATATCGCCGCGTTTCACGGTCATCCTTCTGTTCCGCGTCCTCACCGGACAGACCGCATGAGGACTTCCTTTCTATGCCGTTCTCCGGCATGAGACTTGTAAGGCTTTTTCCGCCTTGACGACCTTATTGTACCCAGCCGCCGCCCTTCTAAAACATCCCGCGCGAAAGTTCACAGGATTCGCGCGTTCTTCTTTCCGAAAACAGAAGACCGGGAGGAATTTTCGGTAAGTTCGGAAGGAATTTTCGGCAAGGTACTTGACAAGACGATTCGGAACGTGTATAATATAATTACATGGGCAGGGTTAGTATATCGGTAGTACCGGTGCTTCCCAAGCATCTGAGGCGGGTTCGATTCCCGTACCCTGCTCCAGAACGGGCTTGCGCGGCAAGTCCGTTTTTTTATCGTAACAGGAGGGATCATCATGCCGTTTCGTCTGGTTCGCAGCGATATCATCCTCATGAAGACCGACGCGATCGTCAGCGCCGCTTCCCCCGATCTGTCGGGAGGCGGAGGCGCCGACGAACGGATCCGCCGCGCCGCAGGTCCCGGGCTGACTGCGGAATGCCGAAAGCTCGGCGGCTGCCGGGTCGGTGAAGCAAAGCTGACCGGCGCGTACCGGCTCGGCGCAAAATACATCATCCACACGGTCGGACCGGTCTGGCAGGGCGGGACGGCGGGCGAGGAGGAAGCGCTCGTTTCCTGCTACCGCGCCT
Source organism: Eubacteriales bacterium (assembly GCA_045600005.1). Lineage (GTDB taxonomy): Bacteria > Bacillota > Clostridia > Oscillospirales > CAG-272 > Flemingiibacterium. The sequence continues at coordinate 13,232 of JAZRXB010000339.1, forward strand.
GTCTGAAGCTCGCGGCGGAAAAGGGCTGCCAAAGCATCGCCTTCCCGCTTCTTTCCACGGGTCATCACGGCTATCCCCGCGCCGAAGCCATCCGCATCGCCTGCGAAACGCTCAGCGCCGCGCCCGAAGCCGAAACGATGGACATTTCGCTCGTCCTCTATGACCGCGAATCCTTCGACCTCTCGCTGACCGCCGCCGGTCCCTATGCAAAAGAGATCGAACAGTTCATCGACGACCGGTACGTGGAAGATCATCCCGATCTTATGCAGAACCGCCGTTTCTTCGCGTCGTCGAAAATCGCGTTCTCCATGATGGACGCGGAAGCCGCATCGCTCGCCGATGCCAAAGAACCGACCGATCCGTTAAGCGGCATGGTGTGCGAAGAAGCGATGGAAGAATCTCCGCACCCGGTGCAGCCGGAACCGATGGTTTACAGCAGACCGGAAGCCTTCCGCCCATCCGCACCGGCGGCGGTCCCGCTGTCGGACGCCGCAGAGGGTACGTCTCTCGAAGAACGTCTTTCAACGGTCGGCGAGAGCTTTTCGCAGATGCTGCTCCGCAAGATCGACGAGCGCGGCATGACCGACGCCGAATGCTACCGGAAAGCCAACATCGACCGCAGGCATTTTTCCAAGATCCGCAGCGACCGCGCCTACCGTCCGAGCAAATCGACCGCGCTCGCGCTCGGCATCGCGCTGGAGCTTCCGCTGGACGAGCTGAAAGAGCTTCTCGGCAAGGCGGGCTTCGCGCTGTCCGACGCGAGCAAGGCGGATATCATCGTCGAATTCTTCGTCCGCCGCAGGAACTACGATCTGCTGACCATCAACGAAACGCTGTTCGCCTATCATCAGGATCTTCTCGCGTAAATGTCGCTTCCCATGCGACCACGGCTTCTCCTTTTTGTGATAGAATGATATCGTAAAGAATTCCATCACTAGCCGATTGTTAATTGCTTCAAGGTAACGAACGTTATAATAAAATCCGTTTTTATGTCGGCTTTGCCGACATAAAAACACCTCTAAGGCGAGCCAGGGCGAGCCCTCGCGCCGAGGGGAGCCGACAAAACTTTGTTTTGTCGGCGGCGATAAGCGCGAGTTGCGATTGTAAAACGTAGTTTTACAATCGACTAAATACCATTACGAAAAAGGAGAAACGAAACATGAAAAA
>JAZRXB010000340.1:0-4998 GCA_045600005.1 Eubacteriales bacterium
CGTCATCGACGGCGGCTGGCGCATCGAGGACTGGTCGCTGTACGATCACAACGAGCTGCTCGCCGGAATGACCGGCGAAATGGCGGGCATCACCGGCGGGGAGCCGGTCCATGTCTCGCTCTGGGTAGTCACGCACGCGCACACCGATCACGTGCGGATGCTCGAAAATCTATATAAGACCCCGCTCGCCGGACGGTTCGTCATCGACCGTCTGCTCTATCATTTCCCGCCGCGCGCGCACATGATCGTCCCCGACGAAGCGCCCGACGACGTGCGGCGGGCGGCGGACGAACGGCTCGCGCGCTGGCATAACGAGGCGGGGAAGTCCTTCCCCTACGACCGCATTTTCTACAACTGCCCGTTCCCGGTGCCGGACGTGAACCGCTACGACGGCATCCTGCGCGAAGCGTTCGGGCATTACAGCGCGGCGCGGATCATCGCGCACGACGGGCTGACGCTTTCGCTGTCCGGCATGACCTTCGAGGTGCTTCACACGCCGGACGACGATATGCCGTCCGTGTTCCGCGGCTTCAACAACACGTCGCTGATCATCCGCATGACCTATCGCGGTTCGCCGATGCTCTGGCTCGGCGACATGGGCGACCAGCCGGGCGATTCCGCCGTGCGGATGTACGGCGACGGGTTGAAGTGCGACGCGATGCAGGTCTCCCACCACGGCTGGGGCGCGGCGACGCCGACCTTCTACCATTTCACGCGCCCGTCGGTGCTGTTCTGGAACAACTCGGAGTTCGGCTTCAAATACGCCGACCGCCGGCAGGGCTACGGCAAAACGGCGAATTCGACCGAGCTTTATCACATGGACTGCGTGAAGGAAAACATCTTCTGCAACCGAATCGACATGGGGAAGATCGCTCTGCCGGTGAAGCTCCGTGAAAAGGAGCCGGTGGAGCCGGGCGGATCTTACGTGATGGCGAGCGCGGTCAGCGACCGGACGTTTTTCGTCCGTCTGCCAGACGGTAAGCTCGCCGTGATCGGCGGCGGCTGGCGGGACGAGGACTTTAATGAATTCGGAAGCGAAAAGCTCTGTGAAAAGCTGCTCTGCGAGATGGAAACGCTCGCGGGCGGACCGGTCCGCGTTGCCGTCTGGGTCGTACCCGACGCGATGCGGGACAACTGCCGGTTTCTCGAAGCGTTCGCGTTCCCGTCCGCCCGGCTGACGGTCGAGCGCATCCTTTTCCGCTTTGTTCCCGAGCGTCAGATCGAACGGCTGCCCGGCGCGCCGGTGTATACGCCGTCTGCGGACGGGTTCGATTCGATTTACGCCTACGTGATCGGCAAACCGGACGAATGTTCGCTCGATGCATACACAAAACTGCTCAAAGAACGTTTTGCGGCGTCCGGCGCGGCTTGCGTCGAAGCCGTGACCGGCATGAAGCTCCCGCTCGGCGAGGGCGCGGAGCTGGATGTCCTCGCCGCGCCGGACAACGCCGGACGGTTTGAGACGGTCGGCGACACGTCGCTCGTCGTGCGCATTTCCGCCTGCGGCGCGAGGGCGCTGTTCACGGGCGACATGACCGATGCGCTCAGCGAAAAGCTGCTCGCCGCATACGGGGAGAAGCTGAAATGCGGCGCGGTCGAGGTCGCCGCGCACGGCTGGAACAACGGCGGAACGCCCGCGTTCTACGAGACGTGCGGGGCGAAGATCAGGCTCTGGGGCAACTCGGAGTACGGCTTCCGGTTCTTCCGCCGGGGGGAAGGGTACGGCAAGTCGCCGAACGCGACGGCGGTCTATCGCCAGCCGGGAGCCGTCAACGTCTTCTGCGCCGGAGCGGAGCCGCGCATCCTGAAGCTGACGGCAGAGAGCGAAAAGGACAACTGAACGAACGCCGCGGCGCGTCCGACCGCCGAGCCGACGGCGGAAATGCCCGGAAAGCGCAGACAAAGCGGCGCTTGCCGGACGAGCGTTCGGCGGCGGGAATATGCGCGAAAAGGACAAAAGGACAAGGAAGCGGGGGATTTTTCATGGAACCGGTAAAAATGATGATCGTGATGCGGCGCGACTTAAAAATGCGAAAGGGAAAGATCGCGGCGCAGGCGGGTCACGCCGCGCTTGAAGCCGCGCTTCGTGCGCTCGCGGCGGAGGGGCGGCTCGGCGAGCTGCAAATGACCGACGGCGGCATGACGCTTGTGACCGACCGCGAAACGCCGCTGTCCGCGTGGTTCCGGGAAGGGACAGCGAAGGTCTGCGTCTACGTCGATTCGGAGGAGGAGCTGCTCTCCATCGCCGAAAAGGCGAAGGAGCGCGGGATCATCGCCGCCGTCATCACCGACGCGGGTCTGACCGAGTTCCACGGCGAGCCGACGAACACCTGTCTTGCTCTCGAACCGCTCGCAAAGTCCCGCGCCGACGAGCTGACCGGCGGGCTTCCGCTGTATTAATGGTTGGTTCATACAGCCCGCACCTGCTTTCAGGGCTTGATCAGCCCCCTGCTTTCAATTTTCCGACTTGTCAGTCAGAGGAACGATGGAAAGGAGGGTGGAAACCATCTGCCGAAGGTTTCATGCCGCCCGCAGGCCGCCTCCCTCCATCTCCACTCTACCCCTTTCCTTGGCTTCGTGCAGCAAAGCTGGGTTTGATACTTGCCTACGGGCGAACTCATGCCTTAGTTTTGCGACGGACATGATATTGCAATAGCCGCTTCAATCATGTGTCAGTCAGCTGACAGCGGCGATATTGTGCGAGGCGTTTGTTTTCATGTGTTAGTTAGCTGACGCATGTTTCAAACGCTTTTTACAATATCATGTCCGTCAGTAATCTAAGGCATGGGGAGCCAAGGAAAGGGGAGGAGTGGAGATGGAGGGAGCCGCCCTGCGGGCGGCATGAAACCTTCGGCAGATGGTTTCCATCTCCCTCTCCATCGTTCCCCTGACTGAAAAGTCGGAAAATTGAAAGCAGGGGGCTGTTCAAGCCCAAAAAGCAAGCAAAGGGCTGTCAGCCGATCAGCCGATCAGAGATCGGAGCCAATGAGGTCGGCTAAGAAGTACGCCCGTGTGTGCGCTTCGTGACCTTCGCGGTCGTAGAGCGTCACGCGGAACCACGCTTCGCGCCACGTGTCGTCCGTCAGACGGCTCTTTTCGATGTAGTCCGACAGATCGAACGACGCGCCGTCGACCGTTTTGCCTTCCTCCGCCATTTGGCGGAAATAGACCCGCCGCTCGGTCGTGACATAAATGCTCCGGCAGGGCGAGCAGGAAAGGTTCAGCTTCCCGTCCTCAAACGTCAGCTCGTCAAAACAGGGTCCGGTCGACGAGTAGAAATCGCCCGCTTCGAGCGCGCGCGTGATCGTCTCGTAGCCGAGGTCCGCCGCCTTCACCATCACGAAGCCGCCGAGACAGCCGTCGAATGAATGCGAATCGTCCGCCGCGATCGGCATGACCCGCTCGCCCGCGTGCAGAAGGTCGTCCATCGGTCCGATCGTCTCGATGACGCCGTGCTCGTTCGAGCCTTTGTTGTACCATTCGATCCCCCACAGACCCTTTAATCCGATGTAATCCGGGTAGCTGTGGCGGTTGCCGAGCGGGTGGTTGTAGACGACGAGGAAGCCCTCCTCATTGCCGCGGCGGATGATCTCATTCATCCCGTCGATGCTGTAAACGGCGCGGAAGGGGTTGTTTTTCGTGCGCTCGTCGAGGTAGGGGAGCGACTGTTTCAGCCACACCGCGCCCTCGGAGCAGACCGACAGAAAATCAATGTCGGGACGCTTGGCGATGTAGTTGAGGTGATAGGTGCGGATGTAAGGCCAGCCGCCCTTCGCTTCCAGCTCGCCGCCGTGGTTCTTCGCAAATTCCACGCCGTTCAGCGCGAGAAAGCCGTCCTCGGTCAGGTCGTTGTGGCAGACGAGGACCTGATGGTCAGTGAACGCGACGATCTGATAGCCGGCGTTCCGGTAAAATCCCTTCATTTCCTCCGGCGAGTTTCTGCCGTCGGAGATGTTCGTGTGGACGTGCAGGGCAGCTTTGTAAAAGCGCCCGTTTTCGGGGAGAAGATATTGTTTCATGTCGGCGTCCTTTCAAAATTTTCATAAGGGAAAAGGAATGCGCTGCTTTCATGAAAACAGTATAGCACACCGCCGCGCGTCTGTCAACAGGACGGAAAAAATCGGCGGGTTTACAGGACAAACATTTCCTCCGGCGGCTGCGGATGAGCGGAAAAAATCGACAAATTCACAACACGTTCACAAATGCGTGTTATAATTAGGATGAATACATTTTGAGATAAGGAAGTTCTGAGATGAATAAACGTTTTACGGCATTTTTCCTGACGGCTCTGCTTGCGCTTTCCGCCGCTTCGTGCGGTTCCTCCGCGCCCTCTGACGACACGACCGCTCCGACCGGCGGCACGGACGCTGTGCAGAAGCCGGAGTACGAGTTCTCCAAGGCCTACGACGGTCAGACCATCGAAGTCCTCAACATTCAGGACATTTTCAGCTTCCACTGCGTCATCGACACGCAGGAGACCAACGGCGACGCGCTGAACGATATCCAGTACAACACCGTGCGGAAGCTGGAGGAGGAAATGGGGATCACGTGGAAGGAGACGAACATTCACCTCGAAAACGATTTCAAGACCTATGTCCCGCAGTACATCCTCGCGGGCGACGATCAGTTCGGCATCATCTATCTGAACGGACGCGACGTATGGAACTTCTCCGGTCAGGGATATTTCATGAACCTGCTCGACCGTCCGGAGCTGCAGCTCGACAGGGACTGGTGGGTCTCCGGCTACAACGATCCCGCGACGATCAACGGACAGCTCTTCTCCGCAATGGGCTATTCGCACCTCGGCTGCATCGACGGCATCGGCATGACGATCTTCAACGAGGACATGATGGACAAGCTGAACCTCGCCTACCCCTACGACCTCGTGCGCGAGGGCAAGTGGACCATCGACCGGATGAACGAATACTGCAGGAAGGCGGCGAGCCTGAACGGCGACGAAAAGTTCGCGTGGAAGGACAAGTCGGAGGCCAAGCGGTC
>JAZRXB010000341.1:0-3906 GCA_045600005.1 Eubacteriales bacterium
CGCCGCCGAATTCGGAATAGGTCGGCGAGAGCATGAAAATGAGTACGCCGAAGCCGACGTAAAGCGACGGTTCCTTCAGCGCGAGCATCCGGCGAAAGACCGGAAGCATCAGCAGAACGTAGGACAGAAAACAGGTGCGCGCGCCGAATTCTGGCGCGATCAGCATGACGATCTGGAGACCGAACGCGCACCAGACGGGGAAAATGTCGTCGATCTCATGGTCCTTGAAGAACCGGACGGCGGCGGACAGCATGAAAAGCAGACCGCTGAGAAAGACGAGCCGCAGCAGCCAGACCTTCGACAGATTTTCAAGCAGAGCGGTCAGCGACCAGAGATAGAGCGCTCCGAAGACGGCGGACACTCCGCCGACCGCACAGGCGATGGTATGCTTACGTCCGGAAAGCTCCGGCAGACGCTTTTTCACCTCAAAGACGACGGTCAGCAGCAGGAGCAGCACCGGCAGGTAAATGCCTTCGCGTCCGAACGCGATGTGCAGCAGGCGCGGGATGTTATCGAGGATCCGTTCGCTCCAGCTCATCTCGTAAAAGGCGGGCGAATGCCACAGATGCTCGCGGTTGCCGGGCGCGAGGAGCTGCGTCAGAAACGCGCCGATCGAAAGGGCAAGACTGTAAAACAGCGTCAGCTTCGGCATTCTGCGGTGAAACAGCGCTTCCGCCGTAATGAAGCAGAGAAGCCCCGAGATCACCGCCAGCGCTCCCTGTTCGGTCGCCAACGCAGCGAGGAACGAGAGCGGCAGCAGAGCCGCGCTGTAAAGAGACAGATCGAAGCCGCGGCGGAGGAAGTAATAGAACCACACGACGAGGACTGCCGTGAACAGGTACGAGACCGAACCGGACGACCAGTAGACGCTTTCGCGCAGCATCAGCAGGTCGCACGCCGCGAACGCCGCCGAGCAGAGAAGAAGCGCTTTCTTAAAGTCCGAGCCGCGTTCGGGGCGCTCGTTCCAGTCGGCGCTGACGATCTTCGCCATGCCGATCAGCAGAAAAGCGGTCGTCAGCACGTCGGCGATCCGCCAGAGCCAGAGCGAGCCGCCGACGAGCAGCTCGGTCAGAAGCGTGGTCAGCGCGTGACCGTTTTCGGTTTTATATAAGAAGATGTTTTCACTGAGGAGCGCCTTCGCGCCGTTTTTGAGAAGCCCTGCATAATAGTAGTCGTTGCCGAACATCGGCGTGAAGCAGACGGTCAGCGTGTGACAGATCAGATAAAGCAGAAATACAAGCTCAGAGCCGTGTTTTTTCAGAAACTTTAACATTTTATTCACCATAAAAACGAACTGATACCAGTTTATCACAAATCTGCCGCGTGGTCAAGCGGAAAACATGAACGATATATGAATAAAATAAGAACGATTATTTTGTGACCGAAGCATTAAATTTCTGTGAATCCTCTTGAAAAGTCAGGCGCGGAATGGTATAATAAACAAAAAAGACGACGGGAGAGGACAAAATGATTTCTGTCACAGCTTCCTTTGACGGCGGAAACGCCGTTTTTCATGAAATTTCGGAGGAAAAGGTTCGGTTTTCCTGCGATATCCGCGACACGACGACCGACTGGTTCTACTGGGCGTTCCGTGTGAAGGACGCAGCCGGGAAGACCATCCGGTTCGAGATGCCGTCGAAGCGATATGTCGGACCCTTCGGCGCGGCGGTCAGTCACGACCGCGTTCACTGGACGTGGACGCATACCGCGTCGGCGGACATGACCGGCTTCACCTACGCCTTCGGCGAGGATGAGAACGACGTCACGTTCGCGCACGACTTTCTCTATCAGCCGGCGAGATTCGACCGCTTCGTCTCGGAGCGCGGCATGGAATGCGAGATCGCCGACCGCGACCTCAGAGGAACGCCCATTCGGCTGTTAAGGCTTCCCGCGTTCGCGCCCGCTTCGGACGGTTCGGTGAAGACGGTCGTGCTGACCGCGCGGCATCACTGCTGCGAGGCGACAGGCAATTATATTATGGAAGGTTTTCTCGACGAATTCCTGCGCCTAAAGCCCGCTGGACTGTCGGTCGCGGCGATCCCGTTCGTCGACTCGGACGGCGTGGTGCGCGGCGATCAGGGCAAGAACCGTGCGCCGCACGATCACAACCGCGACTATCCCGAAGGGCTTTATCCCGGCGTGCGGGCGGTGCAGAAGCTCGTGCGGGAGGAAAAGCCGGAGGCGGTGTTCGACCTCCATTCGCCGTGGCACATCGGCGGCCGGAACAACAGGGTCTTCACGGTCCGCAAGGTACCGGAATCGGTGGCGGTGTGCGACGTTTTTTCGCGCTGCTTTAAGGAAGAGATCACGCCCGGCTCGATGCGCTACGATCCGGCGGACGACATCGATCCCGGCGTTGAGTGGAACGTGATCGGTCCGCACAACACCTGCGCGTCGTGGGCGGGCGATCAGCCCGGCGTCGCGCTCGCGTTCACGCTGGAAACGACCTATTACGGCACGGCGGACGACATGGTGAGCGAGGAAAAGCTGCTCGAAACCGGGCGCTGCTTCCTTCGCGCGTATCTCCGGTGGAGAAACGTAAGGCAGTCGGTCTGACGCGGAGAAATGAATGATTCGGGAAAGAGGAGATCAGGATGGATAAAACGATAAAACGAACGATCGCAGCGGTCGGCGGCGTGCTGGCGGCTGCGCTGCTGATCGTCGGCGGCGTATTTTTAAGCGGACGATACGGATGGAAGATGCACGGCTGGAACGGCGTCGAGATCGCGGGTCTGGACGGCATCGAGGTCGCGGACGGATCGGTCACGATCAGAGGCTACGAAAAAGAGGGAAAAGCCGTCGAATTTCTCGGCTGCAAGACCGAGGAGAAGGATGGCTGTCTGACGGTCGGCTTCCGGTTCGACTCGGTGATCGGCACGCCCGCCGACGCGGTGAGCGACTTTGAGGTGACGATCCCGACGAGCGGAAAAGTGGAGCGGGTCGTCTTCCGCGGCGGTGACGAGGAGGAGCTGCGCTGGTCCGAAGCGGACGGGGTCGTCGGAGACGGCGGCGGGATCTGGTTAAAATTCGACAATGAAAATGTTTGGAATTTCAATATCACCTATCTGACGGATGAGGGCGATCAGATCGGTTCGGACGGCACGGCGGCATATTACCACCGGTATTTCCGCTCCGGGACGATGGTCTGCGACGCGGCGGAGAAGACGGGCGAGCCGGTCATGTACGCCCTCGTCGTGCTGACGCCGGACGGCGAGGTGATGGCAAGAGAGGAGTTCGTCTACGCGCCGGATTCGCTCCGCTGGAAGCTCGTTGTCACCGAAGACGGGCAGATCGTCGTAAACTGACTGCCTGATCCTGTGAAATGCTGACAAAAGAAGGGACTTTTGATGGAAAAAATCATCACAGCGGAAAATCTCGAACGCTTCTGCCGGCTCAACGCGGCGAGCGTGAAGCGCCCGATCAGAGGGCTTGTGATCTCGTTCTTCGGATTGAACGCCACGCAGATGTACAAGGAGGACCCGCCGGAAGCGGTTTACTTTTCCGAACGCTCGATCCTGTATGTTTTTCCGTATAACAATCCGTGGAACTGGATGAACCGCGCGGCGGTCGATACGACGAACGAGATCGTCGACGCGGTGTTTGAAAAAGAGAAACTTTCCGACAGCCTGCCCATCGCCGTGATGGGCGGGAGCATGGGCGGACAGTGCGCGCTGACCTATATGCGATACGCGAAGCGCACGCCGGTCCTCTGTGCGGCGAACTGTCCGGTCTGCGACGTGCCGTTCCATTTCACCGAGCGTCCCGACCTGCCGCGCACGTTTATAAGCGCGCTTTGGGGCGAGCCGGGGAGCCTTGACGAGGCGCTGCGCAGGATCTCGCCGCTCCATCTCGCGCCGGAAATGCCGCGCGCGAAGTGGCTCGTGTTCGGCTGCGGCGGCGACCGCG
>JAZRXB010000342.1:0-4605 GCA_045600005.1 Eubacteriales bacterium
GACGGCGGCACATGAAATGAGGAAATGATATGGAACTTCTTGATAAAAACGGCAGGACCGAGGAGGAATTCTTACGCACCTACCGGCACGACGCCTATCCGCATCCGGCGCTGACCGCCGATCTCGCGCTGTTCTGCGCGGACGAGCTGCTGCTCATCCGGCGCGGCGGGCATCCGTGTCTCGGAATGTGGGCGCTGCCCGGCGGATTTGTCGAACCGAATGAAACGCTCGAAAACGCGGCGGCGCGCGAGCTTTTTGAGGAGACCTGCGTCGAGGGCGTGGAACCGGCGTTTCTTGCGATGTTCACCGAACCGGGACGCGATAAGCGCGGCTGGGTCGTCACCGGACTGTTCGCCGCCGAAGCGGAGAAAAAGCCGGCGGCGAAAGCCTCCGACGATGCGCGGGACGCGGCATGGTTCGCCGTCTCGTATGAAAAAACGGACGGCCGCATCTCGTTTTCGCTGACCTCGGAGAAGGCGAAGCTCGGCGCGGTCTGCGGCTATACGGTGAAGCGCACCCCGTTCGGCGAACAGCTTTCCGTGACGCTGATCGAAAACGACGGGCTGGCGTTCGACCACGCAAAGCTGATCGCAGCGGCTCTTCTGCGCCGCCTGAGCTGACCGTCCGGAACGATCGAAAGGATTTTTTACCATTATGATTCGCAGAGACCATCTTGCGGCGAAGATCATCGCATTCGTTCTTCTGAATCTTCTGATCACCGTCGTGTTTCTCGTTCTGCCCGCGAAGGAGGACAACAGCTCTTTCCTGTCGGGCTTTCATCTGGGACTTCTGCTCATCGGCTTTCCTCTGACCGCCGTTGTGTACGGCGCGGCTCTGCCGTTCGTCACCTTCCGCGACACATGGTTCCTGCTCGTCGAGCAGTTCGTGTTTCTCGGCGTGATCCTCATCTGCGCGCTCAAATATGCCGGGGCTGACGCGATCCCGGCGGCGCTGATCCTGTGGGCGGGAATGCTCGTCGTCTGCGCGATTGTCTATGCCGTGAAAATCGGCGTAAAAATGCTGCTTGATAAGAGGAAAGGAAAAGAAAAGCATGAAGGAGAATAATCAGTCGCCGCTCCTCAAAAACCGGTGGTATCTCTATCTCACCGAATTTTTCGCGGGCGTGTCGGTCATGGCGGTCGAGCTTGGCGCGAGCCGTCTGCTCGCTCCCTATTTCAGCTCGTCGCAGATCGTCTGGACGATCATCATCGGCACGATCATGATCGCCATGGCGCTCGGCAACATCTGGGGCGGACGGGTCGCCGACAAGGATCCCAACCCCGACCGTCTCTACGCCAGACTGCTGATCGCCGCCGTCTGGATCGCCTGCATCCCGCTGGTCGGAAAGTATATCATCATCGGCATTTCGGGACTGCTCGTCATGGCGGTCAACGTCAATTTCCTCATCTGGGCGGCGTTCGCGTCCTGCATGGTGATCTTCGTCTTCCCGCTGTTCTTACTCGGCACGGCTACGCCGTCGCTCGTCAAGTTCGCAATGGGGAGCATGGAGGACAGCGGCAGAACGGTCGGACGGCTCGAAGCCTTCAACACGGTCGGTTCGATCCTCGGCACGTTCCTGCCGACCTTCGTGACCATTCCGGCGGTCGGAACGTCGGTGACGTTTCTGATCTTCGCGGGCATCCTGCTCGTCATCGGGCTTGCCTATTTCCTGTCGAAGGGCGCGAAGCGCGTGATGTGCGGCGTGACGGCGGGGATCTTCCTCCTCAGCGCCGTGTTCGGTCACGCGGACAGCTTCGCGTTCTGGGAGAGCGATCTTCTCTATGAGGGCGAATCCATTTACAATTATTTACAGGTCAAGGAAACGCCTTCGAGCGTGCTGCTGTCGACGAACGTCCTGTTCGGCGTGCAGTCGGTCGCCATGAAGGACGGCGGGCTGACCGGGATGTACTACGACTACGCGATGGCGGCTCCGCTGATGGCGGGAAAGCCGTCCGAGCCGGAGATCCTCGTCCTCGGCATGGGCAGCGGGACCTACGCCGCGCTCTGCGGGAAATACTACGGCGCGCACGTTTCGGGCGTGGAGATCGACGGAAAGATCACCGACCTTGCGCACACCTACTTCGGACTGCCCGATTCGGTCGAGGTGGCGACCTACGACGGACGCGCCTATCTCGCCGCCGACGAGAAGACCTACGACGTGATCATGGTCGACGCCTATCAGGATATCACGATCCCGTTCCAGATGTCGTCGGTCGAATTTTTCACGCTCGTGTCGGAGCATCTGAAGCCGAACGGCGTGATGGTCGTCAACCTGAATATGCACACGGGCGACGAGGGAAGCATCAACGAATACCTCTGCGACACGATCGCGTCGGTGTTTGAAACCGTCTCGACCGTCGATGTGCCGGGTACGACCAACCGCGAGCTGTTCGCGTGGAACGGCGGGCGCGGAGACTTTACCGACCAGCTGGTTCTGGTGGACGACTGGACGCTCCAGAACAAGCTCCTTCGGGTGTCGGATTCGCTCGTCCCGTATGAGGGCGGCAGCCTGATCTTCACCGACGACAAGGCGCCGGTCGAGCTTCTCGGCATGAAGATCATCGACGGGCTGATCACCGAGGAGCTTTCCTATTATAAAAACATCTACCGCGAAAGAGGGCTTTCGGGACTTCTCGAGGTGCTGATGGGATGATAATGCGCGATTTCCAGCTCGCTTACTTCACCTGCACAAAACGCATCCCCGCGCCGGAGAACGATGAGAAATGCGTCTGTCACGACCTGACTTTCGTGAAGGAGGGCGAATTCGACTACGAGATCAACGGCGAACGCTTCACGGTGAAGGCTGGAGAGATCATGTACTGTCCGGAGGGTGGAAAGCGGGTACGGTTTCCCTGCCGTGAGCCGGTTGCCTACACGTCATTGAATTTATTTTTTGAACCGAAAGTCGCGCTTCCACTACCCTATCACATGACCGGGATCGGCAGCGAGGAGCTGAACTTCCGGCTTGCGCAGCTGACAAAGGCAGCGGAGGGTGACGGGACATGGATAACGTTGGAATGCGACGCGCTGTGCGAGCTGGTCGTCTGCGAGGTCCTGCGGCTGTGGAAAAAGCATTCGGAGAACCGCTATGTCAAAGAGACGAAGGAGCTGATCGGCGCGGACCTGTCGAAGCGGCTGACGCTGGCTGAGCTTGCCGAGGCGGTGCATCTGAATCCGAGCTATCTGTCCGAGCTGTTTTCCAAGGAGACGGGGCAGAGCGTCAGCGACTATGCGGCGGGTCTTCGGCTCGACCGCGTGAAGGAGCTGCTGGCAGAGGGCGCGACCGTCCGCGCGGCGGCGGAAGCGGCGGGCTTCTGCGACGCCTATTATCTTTCCCATGCTTTCCACAAGGCGTTCGGCGTGTCGCCGAGCGCATACAGCCGCGCCTGCCGGGACGCGGCGAAAGGTACGGATTTTGAGAAGAATATCCGATATCATCCCGAATCAGACTAAAAGAACCGATCAAAACACATTGAAGCAGAGGATTCCTTTCGGTATAATAGGAGTATCAGATCTGATAATCCTGAACCGAAAGGAATCTGTTTTTTTATGAATAAAAAAGCTGTCAGTCTGTTTCTGCTGACCGCTATGTTCGTCTTTGCCGTTTCCTGCGGGACAACGGGGCAGGGCGGAGCATCAGGTGATCCGCAGGACGTAACATCAGGCGATACGGCAAAGGAGGAAGTGTTCAAACCGGTCGAAGGCTTCGACGGGGGAGGACAGGCCTTTGTCATCGCCGAGAACGACATCGGCGACTGGATGCAGTCGGCGTTCGTCGAGGAGGAAAACGGCGATATCCTGCATGATTCGATCTACAAGCGCAACTGTACCGTCGAGGAGCTTTACAACATCGACGTGAAGGGCTACAAGATCATCGGCGGCCGCAACGTGCAGCAGCTCACCGAGCTGACCAACAGTATACTCTCGGGTGACAAGGAATTTGACGTTGCGTACATCCCCGGCGAGCTGACCCCTGTCATCCTCAACCAGCCCGACTACCTTATCGCGCTGTCCGATATCGGCACGCTCGACCTCGACCATTCGTGGTGGGACAAGCAGGCGGTCGAGTGCATGACCGTTCTCGGCAAGACCATCAGCGCCACCGGAGACCTGATCGTTTCGACGACCGGCGCGTCCACCATCACCCTGTTCAACAAAAAGATCGCGTCCGACTACGGCATCGACGTGTACGGCACCGTCCGCGCGGGAAAATTCACGTTCGACGAAATGAACCGGCTCGCAAAGCAGGTCTCGTTCGACCTTGACGGCGACACGAAATTCGACCCGAACACCGACCGGTACGGGCTTTGCTATGAGTCGGCGAATCTGAGCATGATGGTCCTTGCGGCAGGCGAGCATCTGACCGGCATCAACAAGGAAGGGATTCCGGAGCTTGCGCTGGGAGGCGAGCGCGTCGCTTCGATCGTTGACAACTTCATCAAGAACGTCGAGGACCGCGACTGCACCCTCGGCGCGCAGGACAACCGCATTAAGTTCGACAATCCATACGCCACCATTTTCAGCGCCGGGAATCTGTTCCTCTGGATCACAAACCTTCAGCGCATGAACGCCGCCCGGAGCTTCGCCGCCGATTTCGGCGTCGTG
>JAZRXB010000343.1:0-6887 GCA_045600005.1 Eubacteriales bacterium
ATCTTTCCCGTCATACTGTACAAATTTCGTCGGCATAGGAGGTACTATGCCCTCCGGGGTTTGTTTCGTCTGACGGGAAATCTGACGGCGCAATCGCACCATCAGAACTGTGCGGTAATGCCTTAATGCTTAGAGATGACAAACGTTATAAAAACACCTCTAAGGCGAGCCCTCGCGCCGAAATGGGGATAGCTGACAAAATAAATTTTGTCAGCCGCGATAAGCGCGAGTACCGATTGTAAAACGAAGTTTTACAATCGACAAATATCAGATTATCATTTGGGAGGAACAATATGGCACTCGACAGAAATTCGGTCCCGGAAAACCGGAAATGGCGCACCGCGGACATCTTTGAAACCACGGAGGACTGGGAAAAGCTGTTTCATGAGGTCGAAGGAAAGCTCGATTTTTCGGCGTATGAGGGAAAGCTCGGCGACGCAGATACGCTGTATCGCTGCTTTGAGGAGCTGAACGCCGTTTCGCGCGACCTGTCGCTTCTCGACGTCTACGCCTATATGCGGCATGACGAGGACACGCGCAGCTCGGAGTTCACCGCTCTGCTCACCCGCGCCGAAATGCTCGAACAGAAGCTCTCCGGCTCGACCGCTTTCATCACGCCCGAGCTGACCGCGCTCCCCGCCGAAACGCTCGAAGCGTTCATCGCCGACCCGCGCTTCTCCGACTACGACTACACGCTGCGCGGCATCCTCAAAAAGAAGCCGCACGTCCTCTCGAAGGAGCTGGAGGAGGTCCTTTCGCAGGAAGGGCGGCTGTTCGGCTCGTTCAAGGAGATCTTCACGATGCTCGACAACGCCGACTTCCCGTTCCCGACGATCAAAACGGGCGAGGGGAAGGTGAAGCTCACCCACGGACTTTACGGCGTGCTGCTGCATTCCGACGACCGGACCGTCCGCAAGACCGCGTTCAGGGCGTACTATCAGGCGTATATCGGGCTGATCAACACGATCACCGCCGCCTATGCGTCGAACGTCGAAAAGGACGTTTTCCTTTCCCGGACGAGAAAATACAAGAGCTGTCTCGACCACGCGCTGTCCGGCGAGGACGTGGACGCGAAGGTCTACAAAAACCTGCTGTCGAGCGTGAAAAAGGCGCTCCCGCTGCTTCACCGCTATTTCAGCGACAAGAAAAAGCTGCTCGGCGTGCGGCAGATGCATATGTACGACGTTTACGTCCCGGTCGTCGAGAACGCCGAGATAAAGGTCGACTACGAGGAAGCCTTCCGCATGGTGAAGGAAGGGCTCGCGCCGCTCGGCGAACGCTACGCGGCTCTGCTCGACGAGGCGCACGACGGGGGCTGGATCGACGTGGAGGAGACCGAGGGCAAGCGCAGCGGCGCGTACAGCATCAGCGTTTTCGGGCTGAAGCATCCGTATGTCCTGCTCAACTACCAGCCGATGACGAGCGAGATCTTCACCATCGCGCACGAGCTGGGACACGCGATGCACAGTTACTTCTCGGAGCGCAGCCAGCCGCAGGAGAAGGCGGACTACCGCATTTTCGTCGCCGAGGTCGCCTCGACGGTCAACGAGGTCCTGCTGATCCGGCATATGCTGAACACGACGACGGACGAACACCTCAGAAAATATCTGCTGTCCTACTATCTCGACACGCTCAAGGGGACGCTGTTCCGCCAGACGCAGTTCGCCGAGTTCGAGTCGATCGCGCACGAGATGGCGGAGAAGGGCGAGCCGCTGACGAAGGACGCGCTCTGCGAGGTCTATCTGAACCTGAATAAGAAATATTACGGCCGTTCGGTCGTATCCGACCCGGAGATCGCCTGCGAGTGGGCGCGGATCCCGCATTTTTACCGTTCGTTCTACGTGTACAAGTACGCGACGGGCATCATTTCGGCGGTTTCGATCGCCGAGCGGATCCTGACCGAGGGCGAGCCTGCGGTGGAGGATTATTTCCGTTTCCTGTCGTCGGGCGGAAGCGACAGCCCGGTCGAGCTTCTGAAGCTCGCGGGAGTCGATCTGACGAAGAAGGATGCGTTCGAGACCTGCATGGCGTCCTTCGGCAGTGCGCTCGAAGAGTTTGAGAAGCTGAACTGAGCGGCTCCCGTCTGCGCCGTTAAAGCGGGAAGCAGAGCGTACCGCGCGGTGTCAGCCGATTCGCGCAGTCCCCGTCTGTCCCGGCAGACCGACCGGCTGTGCTGACCGCAAAAAAGCGGATGTTTCCCGAATCGGAAACATCCGCTTTTTCATGCGGCGGCGCCGTTTAGACCGGCTCGCCGACCGGCAGGGACTGCGGCTTATTCCGCGTCTGCCGCCAGATGCTTCGCCGTCTTTGCGAGTGCCAGCAGCATCAGCTCCGCCGCGTCAGCCGGGACCGCCGCCTTCACCGACGACTCGATCGACAGCACGCCGCCGAACTTCGCTTCCTTCAGCGCCGCCGCGAAGGCGTTCCAGTCCACCCAGCCCGTGAAGGGGAAGTCGTGGCGGTCGTGCTGACCGTCGTTGTCGTGGACGTGGAGCGTTCCGAGCAGTCCGCCGATCGTGCGCACCGCGTCGGACGGCTGGATATGGAAGACCGCCGCGTGACCCGTGTCAAGGCAGATCTTCAGACGGCTGTCGTCAAACGAGCGCACGAATCCCGTCACCTGTTCGGGCGTGGACAGCGTGAGCGCCGTGAACGGCATATTTTCGAGCTGGATGGTCACGTCGTGTGCGCGGGCTTCTTCAAGCAGACCTTCCATGAATTCCCGGTTCAGGCGCAGGAACTCCGCCTCGTCGGGATTTTTGTTCGTGCCGAACGGCATGATGTTGTGGATGATCCAGTTTTTCGAGCCGAGCAGAGAAGCGCCGCGGATGGTCTTCTTCATGACGGCGAGCCGTTCGGCGCGGTCCTCGGGAGTGCCGTCCTTCGGCGGATGCCGCCACGGACCGTGGACCTGACTGATCTCGATGCCCGCGTCGTCGGCGAGCTTCTTTTCGGCGAGGAGCGTCCGCTCAAAGTCCGCGCCGCTCAGGGAAAACAGCGGCGTTTCGGTATCGACGAAGCCCTGCCAGTCGCAGCAGTCCCATCCGTGTTCTTTCATTTTTTCATATTTGCGCCGTCCGTAAAGGCGCTCGTAAGCGCTGTCGGTCATTCCGATTTTCATGGGTTTCACCTCAGTTGAAGTTTGAGAGCAGAGAGTAGAGGGTAGAGGGTAGAGGGTAGAGGGCAGAGGGTAGAGATTAGAGGGGAGGGATTAGGAGAGAGTTGAAAGCTGAAAGTTTGGAATTTGTTCCGCAAGGGCAGTGAAGCGGACTGCCGCCAACTCCGCACTTCACGCTCCTGCCGCTTCTATCATCATACCACATTCCGAACGATTTGTCAAGGCGGCTTCTCTTGACAAAACGACCGGCGTGTGATAAAATAAGAAAAAACGGTCTGCGGACCGATCATCAGAAAGGAATTTATCATGAACGTTATCAAATACGACCTGTTCCCCGGCGGTGTGCGCCACTGTCTCACCATGAGCTATGACGACGGAGTGGAATTCGACGTCCGCCTTGCGGACATCTTCCGCGAAAACGGCATCAGGGGGACCTTCCACCTCAACTCCTCCCGTTTCGACAAGCCCGGCGCGGTCACGACCGCCGCGATCCCTGAGATCTACGCGGGTCACGAGGTCTCCTGCCACATGGTCACGCATCCGTTCCCGGTCGACATCCCCGACATTTCGGTCGTCGAGGAGATCGTCGAGGACCGCAAGGCCATCGAAGCCGCCTGCGGCTACGTCGTGCGCGGAATGTCCTATCCCTTCGGCAATTACGACGCGCGTGTGATCGCGCTGGGACGCGCCGCCGGCATGGAATACTCCCGCACGACGCTTGCGACGAACGGCTTCGGTCTGCCGCAGGATTTCATGGCTTGGCATCCGACCTGCCATCACCGCGCCGACATCAGCGACAAGCTCGACGCCTTCTACGCGCCCGAACGCCACGAGCGTCTGAAGCTCTTCTATGTCTGGGGTCACAGCTACGAGTTCAACACGAACAACAACTGGGAGCTGATCGAGGAATTCTCGAAGAAAGCCGCTCACCGCGAGGACACGTGGTACGCGACGAACATCGAGATCGTCGACTATGTGAACGCTCTGCGCGCGCTTCGGGTCAGCGCGGACCGGACGATGGTCTACAACCCGTCGGGCGTCGAGGTCTGGTTCACCATCAACGGCGGCGCGGTGAGCGTAAAGCCGCTGGCGACCTTCAGGCTGTGACGCAGCGTTATCTCGCGCGGTTCGATTTCCCGGACGAGGAGACGGAGGCGGGGTATCTGCTCGGTTTTCCGGCGAAGCTCGAGATGCACTGTTATTCGGACACGAACGTTTATCCGTTCAAGGTCCTGCCGTCCAAGGGGCTGACCCGCCTGACGTTCGAGCCGTTGACGATCTTATACGGCTCGAACGGGTCGGGCAAGTCGACGGTCCTGAACATCATGGCGGAGAAGCTCGGCGTGAAGCGGACGGCTCCGTTCAACCGGACGCCGTTTTTGGAGGATTACCTGACGTTCTGTCACTTCGGGCTGGACAGTCAGGTGCGGGAGCTTCCGTCTGAGAGCGAGATCCTGACGAGCGACGGGGTGTTTGACTTTTTGCTGGACGTGCGGGCGGTGAACGAAGGGATCGACCGTCGGCGGAACGCTTTTCTCGACGAATACGACCGGACGCGGAAAGCCGATCAGGACGAGCCGTATCTACTCCGGTCGCTGGACGACTACGAGGAATTCCGCCGTCACAACGAGGTGCGCCGCCGCACGAAGTCGGCCTATGTGACCCGCCGCATCCCGAAGGAGCTGGACGGACGGTCGAACGGGGAGAGCGCGTATGTTTACTTCACGCAGAAGATCCGGGAGAACGCGCTCTATCTGCTCGACGAGCCGGAGAACAGTCTTTCGGCGGCGTATCAGAAGGAGCTGGCGGGATTTTTAGTCGATTCGGCGCGGTTTTACGGCTGTCAGTTCATCATTGCGTCGCATTCACCGTTTCTTCTTGCGATGAAGGGCGCGAAGGTCTACGATCTGGACGCTTCGCCGGCAGCCGCGAAGCGCTGGACGGAGCTTGCGAATATGCGTCTCTACCACGAGTTATTTTCCTCTCACGCGGCGGAGTTCGACTGATCTTGTTCCGATTTCGAGCCGGCGCGAACAGACAGGTCTGAATCTCTCCCCCTTCGTCCGGCGCGCCGGCCGCGCCGGGCGAAAACGGGAGCCTGCATCCCGGATACGGAAAAATCGGCGTTTCGCGGAACTTTCAGGCGGAAAAAACGTCTGATAAGTCAGAAAATCCCCGCAGAGCTGAAAGGAGTTCCCGTGAAACGAATCATAGCCGCCCTGACCCTCGCCGCCGTGACCTGTTTTGCCGTCAGCTCATGCGAGACCTTCGAGGAAAAAGCCGAACGGTATTTCAGAGAAAACGAAGCGCCGCTCACCGAGTTCGCACAGATGAAGCTCGACGGACTGCCCGACGTGGTGGATTTTGTCGACATCTGCGTCGACGGCGTGTTTGAAAATGCCGACGGAGGGAAGATCGTCCAGTTTTCCTTCGACAAACCCTTCGCTTCCGGCGCGAAGGCTCCGTATGCCGGCTTCTACTATTCGCCCGGCGATACTCCCGCCGCTTACCAGAACGCCGACCTCCCGCTCGAGGAAACAGGGGAGGGAACGTGGAGCTGGTCCGACGGGACCGATAACCATGGAACTACCGCTTCGCTCGGAAACGGATGGTTCAGCTTTGAAGCGTGGTTCTGACCCGCGCCCTGAATGAGAAAGGAAATTTTAATGAAGAAAACTGTCATATCCGCCGTCCTGCTCGCCGTCCTGCTCGCCCTGTCCTCCTGCGGCGGAGGAAAAATCGAACCGCCGACCGGCGGGACCGCTCCGGCGGGAGCCGCGGACGATGCTGCGACCGGCAAAGCGCTCAGCTATAAGGTCATGGAGGACGGAAAGATCGCCGTTTACGTCAAAACCTCCGCCGAGCTCAAAAAAACCGGCTGGCTCGGTCTCTGCCCCGTCGGGAGCTATCCGGATGAGAATGCCGCCGACGAAGCGGATCAGTATTACGTCTACTGGGACCAGACCTACGATAAGGAATGGTGTGACGGCGTTTATACCTTCCTTCTCAACACGGCGGAGATCGGGGCGGGGAACTATTCGATGGTCCTCTGCGACGACGACGACGGCGGAAAGGTGATCGGCACGTGGCTCTGCACCATGACCGGGACAGGAAAGCTCAGCTTCGATTTCAGAGACGCATGGCTCATCGGCGCGGGCGAAGGGAGAAATCCCGGCGAATTCAAGAGCGCAGCCGAGGAGATCGCCGCGTGGTTCGCCTTTGATTGGGGCGACGATCGGCTGAACGTCTATTACGACGGTCCGTACCTCGAATCGGCCGACGGCGCGCTTACCGCCTATCTCTGCCCGGAGGGACGCTACGCTTCGGGAGAAGCCGCCGACGCTGCCGACGTCACCTCCTGCCCTGCCTATGAAAAATGTCCATACCTGTTCACGCTGGATCCCAATGTGATCAAAAACGGACGCTGGACGCTCGTCCTCTGCGACGGCAAGGGACAGACGGCGGCGCAGTTCGACCTCGAAAAGAAGGGCAAAGACTTCTCGTTCGACTACTCGAAAGCAGTCAGCCCGCTCCTTGACGGAAAGAAATATTGAGAACCTCAAAAAATAGATTTCAACTTTAAGTGAGTATAAATAAATATGGAGTTCTGGGGTTTTTACGGTATTGCTGCCATTGTTTTTTATTTTTTACAAAGAACGTTTTTTAATAAAGCAAACCATATGTTAATAAAAACTCTGCCGATTTCGTTATCAGTACTTTCATTTTTGTTGTGTTTATCAATATATTTAATAAGAATTTATTTGATAAA
>JAZRXB010000344.1:0-16789 GCA_045600005.1 Eubacteriales bacterium
CGATGAACTGAACTATATGCTGAATAAGCCTTTTGAAATGGCAATGGTTTATGAGGGAACGGGAATTGGCGATGGGGCTGAATCTATTCGTATTATTGAAGAAGCTGAAAGCATTCTGAGAAAGAGTGCAATTCCTCTTCCGGACTGTTCTGAAGTCCTTTTTTCGTCATCCAACGAATTTCACGGTTGGGGAAATCGATTTGATGGGAAACCACTGTCCGTTATATTGAAATAAACACTGTATTTACCGGCGCAGCTATTGATGACAAGAAATATCAGGAAAGGAAGTGCCGTTTATGGATAACGCATACATATATACACGTGTATCTGCGCTGATACAGGTAGACGGCTTTTCTCTTGACGCCCGGGAAGCAGAGATGTCGAGACGGTTGTCCTGATGTCAAGGAAAGAAGGCTAAATGCAAACCCCGGTGTATGCTTCAGATACATATAAGAGCCTTGGAAAATGTTATCGTTGTAAGGTGATCAAAAATCAGTGATAACCAGAGGAAGGGACCCTTTGAGCATAAAATAAATGAGGGTGATAGAATGATTATTTTTCAGCATGATGGTTTTGATGAGTATTATAAAGGCATTTTGTCAGGAGAGAAAAGTCAGGGGATATATATCGATCCTGATTGCACGACTGATGTCGGTAAAACAGAGTATTATAAGCTATTGACAGATTTTTTGAGAAAAAGAGAAAAAGATTTTTCTGATGGCAGCAATATGTATAGCTTTTGGCCGCCCAAAGAGGCTAAGGCGACGTCCGAATCGGAAAAAAGAAATGAATTGTCAGATTCAAAAAAGATAGTGGTGATGGATGGAAATAATCCGATTTTCAGATTGACATCAGATCAGTTTGGGTTTAGCGCTGTTGAAGAAATATATTCTGATCAATCAAAAAGCGAAAAGCATCCGCTGTCAATTCTATTAAATAGAAAGAATAATGAAAATATCAGAACGCTAATAACAAATTATGTAAAAAACTCAAGAACTTTGGGCGGGGCATTTGTTTGGCCGATAAAGAAGGAAGGGCGGCGGGTATGCAGTTATAATATGCGAAGGGGATTGTGCGCAAACAAAGATATAAATATATATCAAGGTTATATTGAGGATAGGGTTGATCTAACCTTGTTAGAAATAAAGCACGCTTTAGATGGTGAATATGATCGTGGAAATTTTTCGTCAGATATCCTGTATGATGAATATATGAAAAACGACTGTATGAAATTATGGCTGAAACACTTTGTTTCATTTGAACATTATTATAAGTATTTTATGCTTGAGCCATTTGTTGTGGATGGAATGCCGATCAACATAATTTCGGGGAATGCGATCCGCGAAGATGAAGTTTTAGGATATAAAGAAAAATTTTTACGATCAAAAAGGGGACAATTGCAAGACCTGGATACGGAGGCTTTGATTCATGTTATAAAAAGAATGGAAGAAATGATTATGAGCAGAACGGATGCGATGGAAGAAATTCTTATGTGTGAAAAGATTTAAGGCAATACCGCACAATTCACGGCTTTCGCCTTGACGGCACGCTTGCTTACATCTTTCCCGTCATACTGTACAAATTTCGTCTGACGGGAAATCTGACGGCACGATCGCACCATCAGAACTGTGCGGTAATGCCTTAACGATAGCTTTTTCAATATCATTAACGGGTCAGCAGATATGTTCTTCGGAACGTATGGAGCGCTTTGACATCGTTGCGCAGATAAGATTTCACGAGGAAATACAAGAGAGGAACTCATAAACTGATGGACTTGATATCGAGAACGGAGATCCTGAAAAAAGAGAAACGATACTTCATCATTACCGCGTTACTGGTGATCTTCAATTCCATTGAGCTGATCGTCTTTTATCTTAGCCCATTGGCATTTACCGGTATCCTTGAACAGCTTGCGATCATGATAGAATACCTGACGGTCTTTTATTTCGTGCTTGGATTTCCATGGGTCACCGGAGCGGCGCTCCTGCTTTGCCTGATCAGGGCTGTCATTATCGCCTGTAAAACCAGATCATTCCATAAGGCGCATTTGATTTATGCCGGCATTGCTGTTCTGCTGGCGATTCAGCTGTATATCTGGTATCCGATCGCTGTCAGGGCTGTTTCACAATGAGAGTGCGGGCGCAGTCTGACCGGTTGGATAAATACAAATATGTGCGGAAGAACCGGGAATTCTTCTGCTGATCGGAGGAAAAAATGAATCGGATCATTCTGAAACAGATCAAAGAAATACTCAGCGCCCCGATGAAGCAGGCGGGGTTCAAGACCAACGGACAGCGTTACAAACGGGTCGTGAACAGGCAGATCTTTCAGTGCGTAGAATTTCAGGGCGGCATGAGCGGCTCGGAATTTACCGTAAATGTATACGTGGGCGGGCTGTACAACGCGGAATCCGTAAACGAATGGCTGCCTGCCCATTCGGCGAGACTGGGACAGCTGTTGGATGGCCGGGACAAATGGTGGCCTTATACGGAGGAAGCGGCAAAAGAGGTTTCCGCAGTCATTCTTGACTATCTGCTCCCGCTTCTGGATGAATACAGCACCTATGAGGACAAGCACCGGATCGTTGTGCAGTATGTTAAGGACGATCCCGATCCGGACCGGCAGGAGAATGATGTCCCGCGTATCAGGAGCGGTCTGTCATGCTACGGCAGTTATGATTACAGCCTGTGTATTCTGCAGGGGGATTATGACAATGCGCTGATCTGCTTACGGAATTGCAGAAAAGACATGGACAGCTCGTCGCAGACCAACATCGACTGGCTTACACGATGTATCGCCGAAACGACCAGCAGGAAGTATAAGAAAGAATGGACGCTGTCCGTAGAGAGAATGAAAAGAGAACGGCAGGAGGAGTTCGATCGGCTGAATCTTCTGGAAGAAAAGATACGGAACCGGGACTGCTCCGAGCTTCTCGCTCAGATGAAGGAAACGGAAGCGAAAAATCTCGAAAACCTGAAAAAATTACTGTGCGAGGGAAAGAAATGAGCGAACGGTCGGCGACGCTGTTTTTCAGAGCGAAGGTTGAATGGATTCCCCAAAGCAAAGGCGGCAGAAAGGCGCCGCCCGGAAAAGGGGCAAGATACTGTCCCATAATCGATATTGCGGACGATATGACCTGGAGCATTGACTTTATCTGCCCGGATTTTGCGGAAAGCTCAGAAATCAGGTTCCGTTTTTTCGTCGATGAAGCGCCGCAGGAAAAGGTTCGGGCGGGGGAGAAATATAAACTTTTGGAAGGGAACAGAGCGACCGCCGTCGCCGAGATCGTTTCGGTTGAATCCGAAGAAGAATGAGGAAACCGTGAAAATGCGTCCGCACAGCGGCAGGACGTCCGTACACCGCAGAGCGTCCGCCCGCGTTTCGACCGCGTACCGGGACAACGGTTTCTCTCAGGACGCGCAGGAAAGAGGTCCGGCGGCAAAACCTGCCGCCGGAGAGCGGCTGTTTTCAAAACTTCATCGTATAAAGGAATGACACTTTGAAAGCAGAATCTCCATGAAAACGAAAGACGAACGGAAAGCGCTGAAAAGCGGCGCTGAAAAAACGAATCAAAAGCGGACGGCGCTTTCCTCTGAGGAACTGGAACAGGCGGCGGGGAGAAATCCCCGCCGCCTTTCGTCATGGATGATTTTCGTCTGACTGAGCGGAACGCGGTCAGAATCACGAAAAACCTCTTGCCAAAGAGGTTTTTCTGTGTTATACTGGTATGGGAGCCAAACGCTCCCGAAGTCCGAAACCTCGGAGGTGAACCGACATGAGAAAACTTATCCTGCTTTTCGCACTGCTGACCGCGCTGACTATGCCTGTCTCCTGCGGCGCACAGACGATCAAAGTGAAAAATCCCGACCGCACCACTGCCGTCATCGAGTACACGAGCGCCGTCCCGCTCCAGCGCGCGCCGTATTTTGAACTGCACGACGGCAAGCTGCACATGACCTTCAACGGTTACACGTGGTACATCGCGTACTTTGTCAGCGCAGAGGAACGCGCCGGATTCGAGGAATACCCGGTCGCCGCGCACAGCACGAACCTGACCGTTTACCGGCTGAAAGACGATGCGGAAACCGATGAGCCGCCCTATCTGCTCGACGAATCCGATGCGTCCTACGCTTATCTGCTCGACCTTGACGGCACGGACGACGCTTATGTCTGCTTTCTGAACGTTCAGCCGCCGCAGACGGGCAGCTACGCAAACGATTTCACCACGTCCGCCGCGTACCGCGTCGACGACGCGAAAGGCGGCGAAACGATCTACACCGTTCCCGATCTCACGTGGTTCGAGGATTTTCCGGCAGAACAGGCGGCGGGGGAATGATGACGGATGAGATCAGAGCGCGGCTGTTCGCGCTCCGGGACGAGGGCTACGCCGCTTTTCAGGCGAGGCTGATGCCGAACGTCGACCCCGCGCGTATCATCGGCGTGCGCACGCCCGCTCTGCGCGCGCTCGCAAAGGAGTACGCCCGTCATGCAGAGATCGACGCTTTTTTGGCCGGCCTGCCGCACCGCTACTACGACGAGAACAATCTGCACGGCTTTCTGATCGCCGAAGGGAAGGACTATGACCGGACGATCGGACTGCTCGACGCTTTCCTTCCGCACGTCGACAACTGGGCGACCTGCGACTTACTTTCCCCGAAGGTCTTCAAAAAGAACCGCGCACGGCTCGCGGCGGAGATCGAACGCTGGCTTGCGTCGGACGAGGCGTTCACGGTGCGGTTCGGCGTCGAAATGGTGATGTCGCATTTTCTCGCCGAGGACTTCGACGCGGCGTGGCTCGAACGGGTGTCGGTCGTGAAAAGCGGGGAATATTATTTGAACATGTTGCTCGCGTGGTGCTTCGCCGAAGCGCTGGTCAGACGCTGGGACGACGCGCTGCCGTATCTCACCGGGCGGCGGCTCGACGCATGGGTCCACAACCGCACGATCCAGAAGGCGGTCGAGAGCTGTCGTCTCACCGACGATCAGAAGGATCTGCTCCGCAGACTTAAAATTCACTGAACTGTCACACATTTTCACATTCAGTTCACAATAGTGTGGTATTCTGAATATGTCGTCTGCGAAGCAGATGAATAAACGTCAGAAAGGAAAACGATTATGAAAAAAACATTGATCTTAGCGGCTGTTCTGGCCCTTTCGCTCACCTTCTCCGCCTGCGGCGGCTCCGGCGGCGGTTCCGGCTCGAACGCGCTCGGCGTCAAGGGCGAGAACATCGAGCAGTTTGAGGAAGCCGACGGAACACAGTACATCGTGACCGACAAATACATCGAATTCGGCACGAAAAGCAGCTATTTCCACTACGATCTCGACGGCGACAAGGTGACGTCCATGAAGATGGTCGTTGACTTCGGTTCCGAAGACGAAGCGAAGTCGCTTGTCAAGCTCGCCAAGCTCGGCGGCGAAGAAGAAGGCTTAACGCTCTCGTCGAAGGGTACGCGCGTGATCTATGAGTACGCCGCCGATCAGGCAAACTACACGACGAGAGAAGAAATTCTCCAGTACATCGAAGTCCTGAAACAGCTGAACGCATTAAAACAGTGAAAAATAGCAAAAACAGTCCCGGAGCATCCGGGACGGCTTTGTTATTATCGTACAAGCCCGGCGAGCTTTTTTTCAAACCATGCGTCGGGTTTTGTTTTGAGAACCCTTCCGCGCGCAGAAAACGTTCGACCGACGGCGCGGAAAACGGCATACAGGCGTCGATCATGAAGCCCGCGAGCGTCAGGCGGCGCTCTCTGTGAAAGCGGCAGAGGATGCGCAGCGCGGCAGCGTCGCCGCAGTCGGTCCACCAGTCGGTTAGTCGATCGTAAAACTACGTTTTACAATCGGTACTCGCACGTATCGCCGCCGGCAAAACAAAGTTTTGTCAGCCGACAAAATTTGTTTTGCCGGCTCTCCCCCATATCGGCGCGAGGGCTTGCCCCAGCTCGCCTTTGAGGTGTTATTATAACGTTTGTCATCTCTAAGCATTAAACGATCGGCTGCACCGGTCGGTGTCAAGGAGGATCGTTCGATCCATGGAAATTTCCTTTCTCAGTCCCGTCCGAAACGGGCGCGGTATTCGCTCGGCGTCATGCCGGTGATCTGCCGGAACTGGCGGCAGAAATACGAGACGCTCCCGTAGCCCGCCAGCTTTCTGGCGGTCTCGACCGTGCAGGAGGAGCTTTGGATCAGCTCCTTCGCCCGCTCGACGCGGAGGTTCTGGATGAAGCGCACCGGGCTGACGCCGTATTTCGTTTTGAACAACCGCCGGTAGTAGACGTCGCTCATTCCAGCCATCGCGGCGAGCTTTTCGATCGGCACGTCTCCCAGCGTGAAGGAACGCCGGATATAGTCGACGGTTTCGTCGACGCGGCGGTACTGGTCGCTTGGATAGTAGGGCTTCGCCGCTTCACAGCGCATGACCGACAGGATCTCATAGAGGTTCGCCATCACGCGGCATTCATATCCCGCCGCTTTGCCGAGCCACGCGCGGTTCGCCGCCGAAAAGCAGCGCTCGATGCTCGCCGTGTCCTCCGGCGTGAACAGAAACGGATCGTTTGCACGCCCGGACCCGTTTTCGAGAAGCTGGAAATTGATGCAGGCGGTGTACCCGCGATGAGCCGACGTCGTGACGTGATAGGAGCGGTTTTTCGGCAGATAGATCAGTGATTTCGGCGGCGTTTTCAGAGACGTGCCGTCCTCGAAGGTGTAGACCGTGCCGCCGGCGAACGAGTAGGCAAGCCCGTGCTCAGGACGGTTGAGATGACGGATCACCGGTTTGAATTCCGGCGGCATGATCACGGCGTACCGGATCTCCGTGACGACCGGGGCGTCGGATAAAAGCGGATTCTGATTCATATCCACAGCGTCCTTTCTCTTTCGGACAGTCCCGGAAAGCGGGAAAAACCGGAGGCGGCCGGGCGGAACGTTCGCTCTGCACTGACCGGTTTCGGGGCGGCTTTCCTCATGAGGACATTATAGCAGATTTCGGGCGGATTGTCAAGAAAGCGCGGACGTTTGTCTGCAATCACAGTTTCGATTTGTGCAATCGTTTCGATTTTTCTCTTGCGTTTCGCGCGGAACTGTGTTATAATGAAAAAAACGAAACGGGAGGGATCCGTCATGACGATTCCGGCTTTTCCGAAGGACAAAAGCGCGCTCGACGCGCAGTATCAGAACATCCGATGGCTCCCCGGCACCGGTCTTGCGCCCGAAGCGCTCGCGGCGGGTATCGAAGCGATCGCCGCGGACAGAGCGGTCCCGCTCGCCATCCGCAGGGCAAAGATGTTCGCGTTTCTGCTCGAACACGCCGAGCTTGCATACGACGAGGGCGACGTGTTTCAGGACAAGATCAACGCGGTCGGTCTGCTTGGCCGGTACACGTGGAAATGGGAGGGCGAAGCGTTCGCGCGCTCGCTCGACGGCAGTCTGCTCGACGAGCGTTCGGCGGGTTCAAAGGCGTATGTGTTCGCGGCGAACGCCGATTACGGTCACATTTCGCCGAACACCGACGCGCTTCTGATGCTCGGTTTCCCCGGACTGCTCGCAAGGCTCCGCTATGAGCGGCAGAACAAGACGCGGCTGACAGAGGAGCAGGAGATCTTCTACGATTCCTGTGAGATCACGCTGCGGGCTATCTTGTCGCTGATCGTGAGATTGTCCGACGCGGTGCGCACGGAGGATCCGGCGGCGGGCGAGTGTCTGGCGCATCTTGCCGTCAGCGCGCCGGCGAACACCTATGAAGCGCTGGAATTACTCTACCTCTATTTCACGCTGCACGAGCGCATCTCGGGCGCGCGGGTGCGCACGCTCGGACGGCTCGACGTGTCGATGCAGCCGTTTTATGAAGCCGACCTCGCGGCGGGGACCTTCACGAAGGGCGAGATCGCCGACCTGTACCGCTATTTCCTCAACAAATTCTGGGCGGCGAAGGTCCCGTTCGACCAGCCGATGATGATCGGCGGCTCGGACGGATACGGGCGGGATCTGACGGGCGAGCTGACCGAGCTTATCCTCGAAGCGTTCGATTCGCTGAACATCCATTCCCCCAAGCTGCACATCCGCGTCGCCGAAAACACGCCGGACGCATTTTTAACGCGCGTGCTGACCTGTATACGCGGCGGAAACAGCAGCATGGTATTATTAAATGAAGAAAAAGCGATCGAAGGGCTGGAACGCATCGGCGTCGACCCGGACGACGCGAAGAAGGTCGTGCTGATCGGCTGCTATGAGAGCGCGGTCGGCGGCGTCGAGGTCCCCTGTACGGGCAACGGCACGGTCAATCTGGCAAAGGCGCTGTCTTTCGTTTTCACGCACGGCTTTGATGCGGAGACGGGGAAGCAGATCGGGCTCGACACGGGCGTTCCCGAAACCTTCGGGGCGTTCGTCGACGCGGTGAAGGCGCAGTTTCGGTTTCTCGCAGAGAAGGCGATGAAGATCATCCGCGCCGTCGAGCCGCTGTATCCCGAGATCTACCCCGACGCGCTGCTGTCCTGTCAGCTGGACGCCTGCGTCGAGCGCGGAGTAAACGCCTATGCGTCGGGCGCGAAATACAACAACAGCTCGCTGACGTCGATGGGCGTCGCCACGCTGACCGATTCGCTCGCGGCGGTGAAGCGGCTCGTCTATGACGAAAAGCGGCTGACGCTCTCTGAGCTTGGCGAGATCCTGAAAAACGACTGGGCGGGCAGCGAATCGCTCCGCGCCGAGGTCTTACGATTCCCGGAAAAGTACGGCAACGGCATCGAGGAGGTCGACGCGCTGGCGGTCGATTTCGCGGCGTTCATCTCGAAGACGATCACCGGTCAGCCGAACGGGCGCGGCGGCGTCTTCAAGGCGGGGCTGTTCTCGATCGACCACTGCTATTCCTACGGCGCGCACACGATGGCGACGCCGGACGGACGGCACGCGGGCGACCCGCTGTCGAAAAATCTCTGCCCGGTCACGGCGATGGACAGAAACGGCGTGACGGCGGCGCTCCGCTCGGCGGCGAAATTCGACCACGCGGGCTTCCCGAACGGCACGGTGTTCGATTTCGTGCTGCATCCGACGGCGGTTTCGGGAGACGACGGGCTGGCGGCTCTGCTCGGACTGGTCCGCGCGTATTTTAAGGAAGGCGGCTTTGCGATCCACGGCAACATTTTCGACTCGGCGGTGCTGCGCGAAGCGGTCGCGCATCCCGAATCATACAGCACCTTACAGGTGCGGCTCTGCGGCTGGAACGTCTATTTTGTCAACCTGACAAGGCGGGAGCAGGAGGACTTCATCCGCCAGAGCGAAGCACACTAAGGAAAGGAAGGAAATGCCATGTCCCGAACGAGCGTACTCGAATACTACCGCCTTGCGGACGGAAAAGTCCGCGAGCTTGCGCGTTTTGACGGCAGAGCCGAAGCGCCGTTTTACCTCTCCGACCACACGCTCTGCTTCAACGCAGACGGAAAGATCTTCCGCTTCGACGTTCTGACCGGCTGGACGGAACAGGTCCCGACAGGTTCGCTGACGCGCTGCAACAACGATCACGTCGCGTCTTACGACAAAACGCGCATCGCCGTTTCGGACAACAGCGCGCCCGACGGAAAATCGCGCATTTCGATCGTCGACCTTTCGGGCAAAGAGGAACCCCGGCTCGTGACGCCGCTCGGTCCGAGCTGGCTGCACGGCTGGAGCCCGGACGGGCAAACGCTCGTCTACTGCGCCGAACGAAGCGGCGAATTCGATATTTACGCGATCAGCGCTTTGGGCGGTGCGGAAAAGCGGCTGACCGACGCGCCGGGACTCGACGACGGACCCGAATTTTCGCCGGACGGGCGGACGATCTACTTTAACTCGGTCCGTTCGGGGCTGATGGAGTGCTGGCGGATGGACGCGGACGGACGGCATCCCGCAAAGCTGACCGGCAGCGGGCGGAACAACTGGTTCCCGCACATCTCGCCTGACGGAAAGGCTATCGTCTATCTCTCCTACGACGCGGGCGAGGTCCCGCCCGGCAGGCATCCGGCGGACAAAAACGTCGAGCTGCGGCTGATCTTCCCGGACGGAACGGGCGACCGGACGCTTGTCAGTCTGTTCGGCGGGCAGGGGACGATGAACGTCAATTCGTGGTCGCCCGACAGCGCGGGCTTCGCGTTCTTCCGGTACGAGCCTGATTAAATGAAAAAACCGCGTCCTTCCGATAAGGAGGGGCGCGGTTTCCGTTATCAAACGGTTCGCCGAACCGCGCCGACGTATGTCGGCGCGGGCTTTTGTTTGTCAGTGGACCTGTTCGAGGAGCGTTTTGAACTTGTTTTCGATAGCCGGACGGCTCGAAGCGATAGACGACGCATAATCGGTGTCGCCGGAGAACGCCTTGCTGTTCATCGTGTTGACGAAATCGTCCATCATCGAGTAGAGGAGCGCGAGGTCGGTCGTGCGGCTCTGGTTGATGATGTCGAGCATTTCGATGGATTCCGAGTCGCGGAGCAGCTTCTGCGAAAGCATGATGTCATAGTATTTCGACAGGACGTTCGCATAGCTGTCATAGTTCAGCGCGTCCATGATGACCGCGGCGCGTTCCGGGTCGGACGACGTGACCGGGATGGTCAGACCGAGCGACGAAATGCCGACCTGACAGTAGTAATTTTCCTGATTCTCGTCGTACTTCGGGTAGGGGAGAAGACCGAAATCGCTCTTCATGTCGCGCAGATAGCTCGTCGATTTCAGCGCGAGCATGGCGAACAGCGCGCGGTCGACGCTGAACACGTAGGCGTAGCCGCCTTCCGGAGCGGACATATCGTTGTAGCTTGCTTTCAGCGTCACGCCGGCGGAGGTGTCAAGCAGCATGGAGACCTTTTCGAGCGCGTTCAGCGCGGCGGAGGAGTCCTTCATGAAGGAATAGGTCCCGTTTTCGACCGTCGTGAAATCGGCTCCCATCGCAAGGTACATCTTGTTCGGCGTGGTGGTCGGGTGAGCGGAAATGCCGTAGACCGTCGCGTTGTTCTGGTCCCACTTCCACGAATCCGCGCCGTTCAGCGAAGCCACCGAAGCCGCCAGCTCCTTCATGCGGTCGATCGTCCATTTTCCGTCGCGCACGAGGTCGTAGGGGTATTCGAGCTTGTGGTCGTCCATCATATTCCGGTTGAAGAAAATGACTTCGGTCATGTCGTAGCTCATCAGCTGCGCCGCGCCGATGGCAAAGAAGATCTTTCCGTCAAGGCTCACCTTGTCGAGGACGTTGTGGTCGTACCACGGCTTGTCGAGGTTCAGCCCGTCCACCTTCGACAGGTCCATCAGACAGCCCGCGCTGATGATCGGCGTGGTCTTGTAGCCCGACAGGAACATGACGTCCCACTCCTCGTCGCCCGCCAGAATGCTGTTCTGCGCCGTCGACACCATGGCGTCGAACGCCTTGTCGTTCGTGTCGATCTGCGTGAACTCGAAGTCGATGTTGAAGCGTTCCTCGACGCGGCGGTTGCGGTTATAGATCTCGTCGGAGAGAAGGTCGCCGCTCAGCGAATCGAAGTCCATTTCAAGGTGCGCGCCCCAGTAGTTGACCGAGTTTAAGACCTTGAACCTGTATCCGCCGTAGTCCTTGTCGGGGTAAACGTATTCGGGCACGGTCTCGGCGGGAGTCGTTTCGGCGGTCTGTGTGCCGGGATCGGCTTCGGGCGAGCCGGACTGACCGCAGCCGACGACGGAGAGCGCTGCCGCGAGCGCGAGGAAAAGCGAAATGATACGTGTACGTTTCATGACTGTCCTCCTGAATATTCGTTCGATTTGGTTTCGCAGACAAATGATCGTTATCCATATTATATCATTCCTGCGCGGGATGTTTATGCTGTTATTTACGGAAATTGTTGCGTTATTTCCGTATTTTTGCGAAAACCTCCGCCGCACGGGTTGCATTTTTTCAAAACTGTGTTATAATAAAAGAAAGCAAAAGCAAAAGGGAGGTTTCCCCATGATCTTCAAACAGAGCTGGTCCGCCGAAAATCTGACGCGGGCGGACGGTCTTTTTCCTGCCGAGGTCCCCGGAAACGTGCAGTACGACTACGCAAGGCACATCGGACTGCCCGACTATCAGGTCGCCGACCATTCAAAATTATTTGAAGCCTTTGAGGACGACACGTGGCGCTATCAGACGGCGCTTTCCTATGAAAAGCAGCCCGGCGAAACGGTCTGGTTCCACGCGGGCGGAATTGACTACCGCTGTGAGATCGCGCTGAACGGCGAGGTGCTGTTCACGCACGAGGGCTCGTTCGCGCCGCTCGACGTCGAGCTGACGCGGCGTCTCGTCCCGGACGGCGAAAATCTGCTGACCGTGACGATCTTCCCGCATCCGAAGCGCAAAGGCGCGCCGGTCAGCCGCTCGCAGGCGGACGAGTGCGCGAAAGCGCCGGTCTGCTACGGCTGGGCGTGGCATCCGAGACTGCTCGTGTCGGGTCTGTGGCAGGACGCTTATGTCGAGACCCGTCCGCAGTATGCGCTCCGGGACGTTTCGGTGAGCTATGAGCTGAGCGAGGATTTTAAGTCTGCCGACGTGACCGTCGATCA
The DNA here is from genome assembly GCA_045600005.1 of Eubacteriales bacterium. Lineage (GTDB taxonomy): Bacteria > Bacillota > Clostridia > Oscillospirales > CAG-272 > Flemingiibacterium. Next base: position 12,529 of record JAZRXB010000344.1, read on the forward strand.
TTCCTGCGAGGAGGAAGCGGCCGTCACGCTGACCGCGCCCGACGGGACGGTCGTTTACGAAGGGAACGAACGGCGCTTCCGTCTCGATCAGGTCGAGCTGTGGTGGTGCAACGGGCAGGGAAAACAGGCGCTCTACACGTGGAGGGTGAAGACGGCGCACGACGAAAAGTCCGGGCGCATCGGCTTCAAACGAGGAAAGCTCGTGATGAACGCGGGCGCGTGGAGCCGTCCGTCGCAGTACCCGATGTCCCGAAGCGACGCGCCCGCGACCTTTGAGCTGAACGGGCGGAGGATCTTCCTGCAAGGCTCGAACTTCTTAACGCCCGACATCTTCACCGGGCGCGTGACGGCCGAAACGCTCCGCCGTCAGATCGAGCTGGCGCGGGACGCGCACATGAACGTCTTCCGGTGCTGGGGCGGGTGCGGCTGTCAGAAGGACGAGTTCTACGACCTGTGCGACGAGTACGGCATCCTCGTCTGGGTCGAATTCCCGCTCGCCTGCAACAATTATTCCGAAAAGCGCCCCTATCTGGCGGTCCTCGAAGCCGAAGCGGAAGCGATCGTGAAGCGTCTGCGCGAGCATCCGTCGGTCGCGTTCTGGTGCGGCGGCAACGAGCTGTTCAACGGCTGGTCGGGCATGACCGATCAGCATCCGGCGCTGAGACTTCTCAATTCGGTCTGCTACCGGCTCGACCCGGCGCGTCCGTTCCTCGCCACGTCGCCGCTGACCGGCATGGGTCACGGCAACTACCTGTTCTTCGACAAGACGACCGGGCTTGACGCCTTTGCGACCTTCCGGAACGTCCGCATGACCGCCTACACGGAGTTCGGTCCGCCCTCTCTCGGTGTGAAGTCGACGGTCGATAAGGTCATCCCCGAAGAAAAGCGGGTCTTCCCGATCCCGCGCGACGACCCCGACTGGACGGCGCATTTCGGCACGGCGAACACGCCGCAGCGCTGTCAGGACGACCTGCGCGTCTGCTTCCCGGAGTGCCGCGAGCTTGAGGACGCGCTCGACAAGTCGATGCTGATGCAGAGCATGGCGTACAAGAGCATTTTCGAGGAGGCGCGCCGTCAGTGGCCGCAGTGCGCGATGGCGGTCAACTGGTGCTACAACGAGCCGTGGTATTCGGTTTACAACCGCAACATCATCGACTACGATTCCAAACCTCTGCCGTCCTATTTCGCGGTGCGCGATTCGCTTCGCCCGGTGCTGGCGACGGCGGGCATCCCGAAGTTCATCTGGCGGGCGGGCGAGGTCTTCACGGCGGATATCTGGCTGCACAACGATACGTCCGAAGCTGTGACGAAAACAGTCCGCGCGGAGCTTTCGATCTGCCGCGACGGGGAAAAGCCCGGCGAAGCGGGCGCGGTCGAGCTGCTGTGCTGGAAGGGAAAGTGTCTGCCGCGCGAAAATTCGCCCGCGCCGACCGTCCGCTTCCGTCTGCCGAACGTGCGGGGCGCGATGTACCTCGACCTTGCGCTGACGCTCGACGACGGCACGGTCAACCGCTACCGTCTGCGCTATTTTGAAAAACCAAACGCGCCCGCCGTGCGGACGCTCAACGAGGCGATCGAGTGAGCATCATGTCGGATAATATCGCCTTCAAGCTCTGGACTCCGCCGAAGCAGCCGGACATTCTCGGAAAGGACGGCTCGTTCGGAAACATCGAATGGACGTATCCCGAGATCATCGAAAACCTCTACGAGCCGCTTCGCAGACGGTTCCCGGCGTATATCAAGCGCGAATCCATCGGTTTTGACACGACCGGCGGATTTGAGACGTTCGCCTACGCCTTCACGCCGGAAAAATACGAAAAAACGATCTATTTACAGGCGGGCGTTCACGTCATCGAGACCGAGGGTTATTTCGGTCTGGCGCGGCTGATGACGCTGATCGCCGAGGGCGCGGACGAGCGGCTCGCCGCGATGCGTGAGAAGATCCGCTTTCTCGTCGTCCCCTGCGTGTCGGTCTGGGGCGTGAGCAGGAAGGGGAGCTATGCGGCGATCATGTCGGGCGAACGGTATAAAATCCCGCACAACGCCGCGAACGTCAATCCGAACCGCGACTGGTTCGACGAAGCCGCGCGCGAAACGACGAACGTCAAGCGCTATTTCGCCGCTCACGCGAAGGAGATCGGCTTCGCCATCGACTGCCACACGACGACCGAGACCGGCTGGGGCGCGTATCTGCTCCCGTTTGCCGACGGGATGGACGAGTCGGTCGCAAAGCCGCTGATCGCGCTGAACCGTGCGCTTTACGCGCTCCATCCGACCGACCGTCCGATGGCGTACATGGGAGATGAAGCGCACTATTCGCGCCCGGGCGGAAAGCCGACCCCCATCAAAGGCTCGTTCACCGGCGGCTTTTTCGGCGAGTACGGCGTTCCCGCCGTCACGCTCGAACACAACGACTACATTTACGACAACTCGCTCGGGACCTCCCGCGCCATGACGCTGGCGGTGGAGCTGTACGGCAGCCACGTTCTGATGCAGGCGGGCTGTCCGAGCTGTAAAGGAGAACCTTAAGCTTTGGAAAAACAAACCTCGGGAAACGCTCCCGCCGACCGGACGGACGCTGAGCATCCGACCGCAGACGGGCTGACGAATGACGGCGGTAAAGCCGGAAAAATGAAAAAATCCGGCGCATCCTCCGCCGGACTTGCCGCCGGCGTGACGATGTACGACATCGCCGGACAGCTCGGCGTGTCGATCGCGGCGGTCAGCCGGGCGTTCGACCCGCATTCGAGACTGAGACCCGAAAAGCGCGCGCTCATCCTGAAAACGGCGGAGGAGCTTGGCTATGTGCCGAACAAGACCGCCGCCCGGCTCTCCCGCGCGCCCATCAGGCTCGGTGTGCTGATCTGGGGCGAAATGGAGACCTATTACCGCGAGCATATCGCCGGGATCCGCGCGGGGTACGAGAGCTTTTTCGACTACAAGCTCTCGCTCGACCTGCGGGTGCTGGACAAAAAGCGCAATCCGAGCGGCGAAGCCTACGCCGTCCTCGACGAATTCATCGCTTCGGGGCTGGACGGCGTGATCGTCTCCGGTCTGTGGCGGCCGGAATGCGCCGGACGGCTGAATATGCTGGCGGAAGCGGGGATCCCGTTCTATCTGATCGACTCGGACGTGCCGGGCTGCCGAAGGCTCGGCGTTTCGATGAACGACACGGCGACCGCCGGACGGATGGCTGCGCAGCTGCTCGGCTGTTCGATGGGTCCGGGCAGCGGACGAAAAGCGGCGGTGATGCTGTCCGACCTGTCGTATCAGAGCCAGTCGTCGCTCGCGAAAGCCTTTACCGGCGCCGCGCCGGAGTACGGCTTTTCGCTCGTCCGACCGGTCGAGACGCACAACTCGCCCGAAGCGGCGGTCGAAGGGCTGAAAGCGCTGCTCGCCGAATGCCCGTCGCTCGACGGCGTATATATCGCGTCGGCGAACTCCGCGTCGGTCTGCCGCTATGTGCGGGACACGGGTCTCGGCGGGAAGCTGCGGCTCGTCACGTCGGACCTTCACGAGGAGGTCGCGGCGGGACTGCGGGACGGCACGATCTTCGCCACGATCTATCAGGACCCGTTTTCGCAGGCGTTCCGGGCGTTCGAGGCGCTGCTTCACGTCATCGCCGACCGTGAGCGCACGGAGGAGCTTCTCCTCGCCCGTCCGCAGGCGGTATTCAAGAGCAATCTCAGTCTGTACGAGCCTTCGGACCGGCGGTAAAATGCGGCGGAGCGTCCTTCAACGCTCCGCCGTTTGTTTTTTTTTTCGGATTTTTCGCCGTGCGGCAGGATATTCGTTTCGCGGGACTGATATTCAGCCGCGCTTTCCGGGCAGAAGCGTCCGGAAACGGCGTTGTACTTTATCCGTGCGGCTTGATCTGGGAGGCGCCGAGCAGCTCCTTCGGCGGCAGTCCGAACTGTCGGCGGAAGGCGTGGGAAAAATGCGCGTAATCCGCAAATCCGACCGCTGAGGCGACGTCTGCGAGCGAACGGTTCGGCGCACTGCCAAGCTCTACGGCGCGGCGCAGGCGGTATTCGGTCAGGTAGACTGTGAACGGTTTGCCATAGCAGGCGCGGAACCGGCGGCAGAAATAACTCTCGCTGTACGACAGAGCGGCAGATACCGAGCCGGTCGTCAGCCCTTCCGCGTAATGCGCGAGAAGAAAGGCGTCGAGCTTCGCCGAAAATTCCGGGAAAGGACGGGTCCTGCCTTCTTCGGGAAACGATCCGGCAAGGCAGGCGGTCAGCTCGATGAGCTTCGCCGT
>JAZRXB010000345.1:0-2902 GCA_045600005.1 Eubacteriales bacterium
GTTCGGCAGTTTCCACACGCCTGTGCGTTCACACACGGCGTTCGGCAGTTTCCACACGTCTGTGAATTTACTGCCCGGCACGGCAGTTTCCACACGCCTGTGCATTTCCGTTCATTTCCGGAACGCCGACGGCGGCGCGCCGTAGTAACGGCTGAACGAGCTTGAAAAATACTGCGGCGTGTCGAAGCCGAGCTGTTCCGACAGATCCGCCAGCGGGATCGCCGTCGTCCGCACCAGATCGAGCGCCTTCTGCATCCGCACGCGCAGGTGGTATTCGTGGATCGTCATCCCCGTCACGCGCCGGAAGGTCACGCCGAGATAGTGCGGCGTGATATATAAGCTGTCCGCGATCTCCTTCACGGTCACGCTGCGCGAAACGTTCGCTTTCACGTAGTCCTTTGCCTTCGCGGCGAGCAGCTCTCCCGAACGGCTCGGCTCGTGCGAACGGTCGGGAGAACGCTTTTCGTCAAGCTGCGCGAAGATCCCGCAGAACGCGCAGAGCAGCGTCCCCTGTGCGGCTGAAAACGCCGCCTTTTTCTGCGGCGTTTCCCGGTCCGCGAGCGCGTCGAGCGTCTGCTTTAAGTTTTCCAGTCCCTCGAACCCTTCAAGATCCTCCGGGATCTCCTCCGCCGCGTCAGACGCGGCGTGCCCGCTGTCCGACGCGGCGTGCGTCCAGTCCAACGCGGCGCGGCAGCCGACGTACAGCGCGCGCGACGGCGCATCCCCGGCGTTCTCGAACCGGTGCCGTTTTCCCGGCGGGATCAGGATCATTCCGCCCGCCGTCAGCATCCGCCCGCCAGACCCTTCGACCCGCACCGCCATTTCGCCGCTTTTCAGATAAAGAAGCTCCCAGAACGGGTGACTGTGCTCCGCGCCCGTCCAGCCGCGTTCCGCGTCGAGCAGTCCGACCAGCTCGAGCGTGACGGCGTACCCCGTTTCCAACTGGATCCGTTCCATCAAAACCGCCTCCTTTTTCTCCCGGAATGAGCTTTGCTCTATCCATATTATAAACCGTTTTTATAAGTTTTTCAATACTTTCTGTATGGATTTTCCCGAAAAAGCGTGCTATAATGGACATACCGCGCGGGATATCCCAATTTTGCCTTACGGGAGGAAACTTCATGAAAACTTATCTGTTCGCTAAATTCTTACAGCATCTCACGGTCGACGAGCTGATGACGACCATCGCGTCGCTCGGCATCGACGGTCCGACCGCCCTCATCCGCGAGGGGTATTGGACCGACCCGTCCGACCTTTCCACCGTCCGTCCCTTCGTGAAAAAGGCGGAGGAATACGGGCTGTCCGTGACCTACGCCGACACGCCCTGCTCCCCGTTCGACGGATCGGCGGACCGCACGTTCGGCGTTTTGGCCGAGAACGGCGTCACGCTGGCGCGCCTTGCCTACATCGAGAAAAAATCGGTCGACGACCCCCGCCTTCTCGAAGACAAGGCGAAGCGCTATGCCGAAGCCGCCGCGAAGCTCGCCGAAAAGCACGGCGTCCGCGCCGTCATCCAGTGCCACGGCATGATGTACCCGCACAACGCGACCGCCGCGTACCCGCTCGTCCGCGACCTCGACCCGCGCTTCATCGGTATCAAGATCGACCCCGGCAACAACCTCCAGCAGGAGGGCTACGAGCTGTTCGACTACCAGATCAGGCTCCTTCGCGAGTACATCACCGCCGTCGGCGCGAAAAGCGGCGCGATGTTCCGCACCGGCGACCCGGCGGGACGGGCGAACGGCTGGGTCCGCGTCAACGTCCCGGCGCAGGACGGCGCGGCGGATTACCGGCTCATCTACCGCGAGCTGGCTGCGCAGGGGCTCGACGTTCCGTCTGTCCTCATGCCGTTCTACCACGAAAAGGAGACCGATCTTCTGCTCGAAGGGCTTCGCGGCGAGGTCGCGTATCTGAAAGAATGCGCGGCGAAGGCGGGGCTTTGAGCGAGGGCGGAGCTATGGAAAACGCATCTGAAACGGGCGGGAAGGTCATGAAACGTGTCTTTGTTTCACCTGACGCGCCGGGGCTTCATACGGTCGTGTCGCCCGCCCAAAACGCCTGCCGCGCCGTCACGATCTTCCGACTGAACCTTCGTCCGGGCGAAAACCATGTCCTCACGACCGGTGAGCTTGAAATGAACGCGCTGCTCATTTCGGGCGAAGCGTCCTCTGTGCTCGGAAGCATGGCGGTGAACGACAGCTTCTACCTGCCCGGCGAAACCTCGCTCACCCTCTCGGCAGGACCGTCCGGCGCGTCGTTCTACATCGGCGCGGCGAAGTGGGACGGCGTGGGCGAGACCTTTTTCCGCGCATACGACCCGACGCTTCCGCTCGGGGAGGTCCATCAGATCCACGGCGAGGGCGCGGGACGGCGCGAGGTCTTCTTCACGCTGAACGAGGAGGTTCCCGCGTCGCGTCTGATCTGCGGCTTCACGGTCGGCGGAGACGGCGCGTGGACGAGCTGGCCGCCGCATCAGCACGAGAAATTTCTCGAAGAAGCCTACTGCTACTACGGCATGACCGGCACGAGCTTCCACCTCTGCTATCCGACCGGCGGCGCGTTTGAAAATGCCGTTTTCCAGCCGGTCACGACCGGAAGCGTTGCGCTGGCGGCGGACGGTTATCATCCGACCATCGCTTCGCCCGGCACGCGCAGCCGCTATTTCTGGGTGCTGGCGGCGTTCGATCACGCTTCGCGCAGCTATCGGAAAGCCGTCCCAGACCCGAGATTCGGTTAAACGCCGCACGCGGCGCGCCGCGCAAGATACTGTCAGATTTAGTTGAACTTATGTGCAAAATTGCGATATTTTCCGGGATCTCTGCAAGATACTGTTAAGGCAATATCGCACAGTTCTGATGGTGCGATTGCGCCGTCAGATTTCCCGTCAGACGAAACAAACCCC
>JAZRXB010000346.1:0-3919 GCA_045600005.1 Eubacteriales bacterium
CTTATCGCCGATGCCAAAAACTTCGTTTTCGGCATCTCCCCTCGGCGTGAGGGCTCGCCCCGGCTCGCCTTAGAGGTGTTTTTATGTCGGCAGAGCCGACATAAAAACGGATCTTATTATAACGTTCATTACCCTGAGACATTTTACAATCGACTAAAAATTTTGAATTGAAGGAGAACCTATCATGAGCAAGTTTGTTTCCTTCGGCGAGATCATGCTCCGCCTCAAATCCCCCGGTTACGACCGTCTGTTCCAGTCGCCCACCCTCGAAGCCACGTTCGGCGGCGGTGAAGCGAATGTAGCGGTTTCCCTTGCCAACTACGGTCTTGACGCGAAATTCGTCACGGCGCTTCCGAAGAACGACGTCGGCACGGCTTGTATGCGCGAGCTTCGCGGCTACGGCGTGGACGTTTCCGACATTCAGTACACGGAAGGCCGCATGGGCATCTACTATCTGGAGACCGGCGCCTGCCAGCGTCCGTCTAAGGTCATCTACGACCGCGCTTACTCGTCCTTCTACAACATCAAGGAAGGCGACTTCGACTGGAAGTCCATCCTCGCCGACGCGGAATGGTTCCATGTGACCGGTATCACGCCCGCTGTTTCGGCTGACGTTGCGGCTGAAGCCATCGCGGCTCTGAAAGCGGCGAAGGAGCTTGGCGTTACCACGTCCTGCGACCTCAACTACCGCGCAAAGCTCTGGAAGTACGGCAAGCGAGCTGACGAAGTCATGCCCGAGCTGACCCGTTACACCGACGTTGTGATCGCGAACGAAGAAGACTGCCAGAAGGCGCTCGGCATCACCTCCGACAACAAGCCGGAGCTTGGCGAGATCAACCTCGACTGCTACCGCGAGATCACCGAGAAGGTGTTCGCACAGTATCCGAACGTCAAGACGGTTGCGATCACGCTTCGTGAGAGCAAGTCCGCGAACCGGAATCTGTGGTCGGCGTGCATCAACGACCGCAAGGAGTTCTACCACAGCCGCACCTACGACATTTCGGATATTGTCGACCGCGTCGGCGGCGGCGACTCGTTCGCGGGCGGTCTGATCTACGGTCTGACGAAGAAGGGCGACGCGAAGGCGGCGCTTGAATTCGCAGTCGGCGCATCCTGCCTGAAACACACGATCAACGGCGACCTGAACCTCGTTTCGGTCGACGAAGTGGAAAAGCTCATCGGCGGCGACGGCACCGGTCGTATCGCCCGCTGAATCCAAAGAAAACGCCGCGTTTTGCGCGGCGTTTTCTTTCTGTTTCGGAGTTTTCCTCACCGGCGAAGCGGTTTCTCTGCCGCGCGTTTTCCGTGCGGACCCACCGCTTCGCGGGTATCGGAGCGTTTCCTTCGCGGACATATGATCGTTTCCTTCGCGGGTATCGGATCGATTCATGTGCGCGCCCGCCGACAGCAAAGGAACCGCCGTTTGCACAGCGGTTCCTTTGCTGTCGTTTTTTCAGACGTTCGCGTTTGTTTTTCTCGTGTCGCGTTTGACCGAAACGCCGCCGAAAATGCAGATGCAGCGGACGTGGACCGTCGGCGCGCCGGGAACCAGCTCCCACTGCGGCTGCGTCACGCCGCCGAACAGCGGCAGACAGCTGATCTCCACGTTGATCCCGTCCGGCAGGATCACGTCCACGCCGCCGAACAGCGTGATCGCGTTGATGACCGCGCCGTCCTGAATCTTCGCGTTCGTCAGCAGAAGATCGACGCCGCCGAAAATGGCGGTCGCAAACGCGCCGGGGAACGGTCTGCCGTTATAATTCGGCACGCTTCCCCAGAAAAACGCGGTATGGCTCTGGCAGTCCTCCGACAGCCTGTACGCACCGAGCTGTCCGCGGAAGACGACCGCCACGCCGAGCGCAACGATACAGCCGGGCACGATCGCTTTCGTGACCTTTTCCGGCAGAATGTTCATACAGTCGAGAAGCAGGAACGCGCCGCCCGCGATCAGGATCAGATAAAGCGGCTTGAACCCGTTTTTCAGCAGTCCGACCAGACCCGGCAGAATGATGAGGAGCGTCCACCAGCCGGGGAAAAACATCCGGAAATGCCAGACCTCGAAGATGTTGCCGAGATACCCGATCCCGACCACGACCAGAAGAATGCCGAAGACAGCGCGAAGCGTTTTTTTCATGGACTGCTCCTTTCTGAAAGCACGGAAAAGAAACGGACGGCGTTCCGTCGGCGGCGTTCGGACGCACGCGGACAGAACGCCGTTGACAAGGACGAAAAGACAGGGGGCTGAAGCGGCTTTCCGCCGCGGGATCAGAAGTAGAAGTTCGGCGAGCAGTATGCGATGGGATAATCGTCGATGATATCCTCATTCAGCACCACAAGGTCAGCGTAACCGCCGATCAGCTCGGACATCTTCTGCTGGTTGACCGTCGATCTCAGGTCGCCGAACATATTGGTCCTGTACGGCTCCTCGTCATACTTGCCCGGCTCCAGCTCGTAGCGCTTGCAGATGTGGATGCCGTAGGACGAATTGACCGTTTTGACCTCGCCGACCTTCATCTGCATGACGGCGGAGACGACCTCGGACGGCAGGAACGTGGTGGCGGAGGTGATGTAGTAACCGTCCTCAAAGTACTGCATACCGGTGTCCTCGGAGTTTGCGAAGACGAGCGCGTCGAAATCCTGTCCTGCCGCGATATCCTTTTCAAATTCGGCGGCGCGCTTCTTCTGCTCCTCGATCTCGGCGTCGGTGAGCTTGGCGGTCTTGTAAGCCTGCGTGGTCTCGTCGACGATGGGATTGCCGTCGGCGTCCTTTTCAATGCGCGAATCGGTGCGCACGAGCAGGTGCTTCATGTGGTAGTAGTTCGCCTGATAGTAGTCGTTGATCTGGGCGTCGGTAGCGGCTTCGACGCCGTTCTCGCCGTAGAGATAGTCCTGCAGTTTGGAGATCTTCGTCTCCGCGATGTAGATCTCCTTTAAGATGTCGGCGTTGACGCCGAAGGCGGACAGCTGCTGATTGAGCGCGGACTTGCTGCCGGCGGCGGTGATCTTGGTCTGCCATGCGGTCTCGACGGCGTTCAGCTCGTCGTTCGATAAGGACAGTCCGTAATCGTCAAACAGATACAGGCAGATGGCGTTCGACATGATGTTGGACACCGCGATGCTGCCGAGGAAATCGCCGATGGTCACGCCTTCTGCCATTTCGGACAGCCAGAACTGCGTGTTGTCGGTCGTACCGCCGGTGTAGCTGTATAAGAACATCGCCTTATACTTGCTCATCCAGTAGCAGAACATATTCGACGTGATCTTCACGTCGCCGAAGCTGATCGCGGTCGGCCCCTTCGCGCCGCATCCGCCAAGGCACAGAACCGTCATCACGACCGCCAGCGCAAGCGCGAGCGTCCGTCTGAGCTTTCTCAAAACGCCTGTTGTCATGTTTTGTTCTCCTTCACTTTGCGGGCATGACCCGCTTTCGGTTTTTCCTTATTTATTATACACGATTCGCGCGCGTTTGTCCAGATGCGCACAGAAAATTTACACTTTTCACACAACTGTCACATAACCGGACTACGCCTTCGCGCCGTCCTTCGCCGCGTCGAGGTAGGCTTTGAGCAGATCGGTCACGTCGCAGAGCGGACGCGGACCCCTGACCTTGTAATTGACGCACTGCCGCCCTGCCATCTGGAACGTCACCGGCACGCCCGTCTTCGCAGAAGCCGCCGCCCAGCGGACCGGATCGAAGGTCTCCGGTATGATCGAGATCGTCGAGCCGCGGTGCTCGATCGTCGGGATGCGCGCCGTCGAGCAGAGCGCTCTGGCGAGCGAGACGTACATCAGCGTGTCCGCCTGACGCGGGATCTCGCCGAAGCGGTCCATCAGCTCGTCTGCGAGGTCGTCGAGGTCTTCGGGGACCTCGATGTGCGCGATCTTCTTGTAGATGTCCATGCGCTGCGACTCGCTGCGG
>JAZRXB010000347.1:0-4906 GCA_045600005.1 Eubacteriales bacterium
TTCGACCGCTTCGCGGCACTCGCGGAACATCAGCCAATGCCCGTAGTTCACCGAATCGCCGCCTGAATAGGGGAGATTTTCCGCACTGTTCACGCCGGACTGCCACGTCGGCGCGTCGAACCGGAAGCCGTCCACGCCCCAGTCGCGCACGCTGATGACCATCGCGTCGGCGAGGTATTTGCGGAAGCCTTCGCTCGCGTGGTCGAACGTCCACGTGTACCCGCGGAAAATTTCGCCCGGCTTTTCGTAAATGAACCAATCGGGATGCCCGCTTCTCAGCGTGCTGACCCGTCCGTCGCCGTAAACGCCGTATTTTTCGCATATTTCGGGAATTTTCGTCTGCCATTCGGGCCAGTAGTAGCGGCGGGAGCAGTAGCGTTCGCGGTCCCAGTCGGCGATCTCGGCGTCGATGCAGCCGTGAAGCAGCACATCGAGGATGACGCGCAGTCCGAGCTTATGCGCTTTTTCGATGACGGGACGGATGGATTCGCCCGCGCCGTGCTGAATGTCGGGATTTTTCAGGTCGAAGACCGTGTAGCAGGGGAACAGGAAGGACGGCATCATCTCGATGACCGTGAAACCGAGGTCGGAAATTCTCTCCAAGTCGTCGGCAAGCTCCTGCGGATGGTCGTAGCGGTGATGACATTTCGTCTCGGAAAGGCGCAGCGGACCGATCTCGACCTCATACGCCGCGACCGACGTGAGCAGCGGACGGTTCTCGCCGTGACCGCGCAGACCGACCCGTTCGAGCATTTCGCGCACGAATCCCGCCGCTTCGAGCTTATCGCCCTCGACCAGCGCGAACGAGACGTTCCCGAACGTCACCGTCTCGCCGTCATCAAGCTCCTGCTCGACGCGGACGGCGAGGTCGAGATCCCCGCTGCCGAAGGAGGTCGGCTCGACGCGCGGGTCGAACCACGCCGCGAGCGTTTCGCCCGCAAAGCAGACGAAGCGGCTGCTCGCATCCACGCCCGCGACCGGCGCGTCGAATATCGGCATCGGCAGGCGGAAGGTCCGCAGCGTGACCTTTTTGTCCGCCGTGACCGCGAAACGGAGGGAGAAGCGCGGATCTTCCGCGTCGATCGTCACGATCGTTTCGAGCGCGAAGGGCGCGTTTTCCGTAAAAATATGCAGAGAGACCGTCCGGTGGTCGCGGGTCAGCGACGTTTTGACAAGGGTCTGCGCCGGATTCACTTCCTCCATGTCGTTCGGACGAAGCCCCGCCCAGTGTTTGTTGATGTTTTCAAGGTCGATAGACGAGCGGTAGCAGCCGTTTAACGTGAACGAAGCGGCGCTTTCGGGGCAGACCGCTTCCCTTTCGCCGATCTTCATCGACGCAAGCCGTCCGTTTTTGTCGAAGCCGAGCGAAATCTTCCCGTTTCCAAACGAAAAGCCGCTCTCGTCCTCACGAAAAACGATGTTCCGATAGAATCTTTTTTCCATAATTTACCTCTCATAAAGCGCAGAAAGGCGCGCCGGACGGCGCGCCTTTCTGAAATTTGTCTGAATCACTCAAACGACAGGACCGTATCGTAGAACTTCTGGAGCGAAGCGTCGGCGGTATCCTTGAAGGCAGCGTACTTGGACGCCCAGTTGACGTCGTTGTTCGTGATCATGTCCTGGAATTTGTTCGCCATGTTGCTCGTGAAAACGCTGAACGTGAAGCCGAAGTTGAACTTTAACCCCGACTTTATGAGGTCGTACATCTGCGACGTGTCGTCGTCGCGCGAATACTTGACCTTCAGCGCCGTCTCGAAGTAGGTCGGCGAGGTCGAGCGATAGTTTTCGGACGCGAGCGCTTCCATGACCGCGCCCACCGCGTCGGTTTTCTTGCAGGTCTGCAGGATGACGAAGGACGAGTAGACATTGCGCGCCAGCGTATAGTACTGGTCCTGCGCCTCATCCCACTTCGGGAACGGGATGACGCCGAATTCCGCCTGCATATCGCGGTAAACCGTGCAGACCTGATTCAGCTCCGCCGCCGTGAACAGCAGGCGGTTGTCCTTGAACATTTCGTAATAGGGTTCCTGTTCGAGCGTATTTCCGGCGGAGTCGGTCTTCTTGCTGTAAAAGAAGCCGTCGTTGTTGTTGAAGATCGGCACGATCTTCTGAATCACTTCGATGTCATGCTCGGTGCCGTAGTCCATGCGCTGGAATCCGTCGGCGTCCGGCGTGGTCAGGGTCATGTTGCAGGACGCAAGGAAGCCCGCGCCGTGGTTGTTGTCGTTGATGACGACGCCGTAGCGGTCTTCCACGTCGACAGCCGCGTTGCCGTTGAGGTCGCTGTACGCGACTTTTCCAAGTTCTTCCATCTTGGAGAGCGTCCAGTTCCCGTCGCGGACGAGACCGTAAACGTCGCCGACCTTTAACGTATCGGCAAGCTCCTTGTTGAACAGCATACAGTAAATGCGCTGGGTCAGCTCAAGGCAGATGTCGCCCGACACGAAGTACAGGCGGTTGCCGACGCTCGCCAGCTCCTTGAGGTCCTGCACCCACCACGGCTTATCAAGGTCGAGGTATTTGACGTTCGTCAGGTCGAGCAGAACGCCGTTCTGGATCAGCGTCGGGACGTTGTAGGTCAGCACGCCCGACATATCGTACACGTCGTCGCCCGCCAGAACGCTGTTCGTGATCGTCGCCATGTAGGTCGTGCGGTCAGCGTTCGCGCTGCCCGCCTGCGTGGTGATCTCGAATTTGACGTTCAGCCGCTCCTCGACGGCGCGGTTCGCGCGGTAAACTGCGTCGTCGACGATATCGCCGGTCTGTTCGCCGACGTAGAAGGCGTTCAGCACGTCGTCGCGGTAAAGGACGCGGATGGACTCGCCGCCGAAATCGAGATCGGCGGGCAGACTGTCCTTTTCAAAAGGCGAATCTTCCTCGACGGGCGCGGTCGTCTCGCCGGTCGGAGCGGTCGTTTCGTCCGCCGGAGTTGTCCCGCCGCAGGACGCGAGCGCAGAGGTGAGCAGGGCGCACAAAAGAATCACGCTGAGAAGCCGTTTTTTCATGGTAATCCTCCTGAATCTGTACGAAATTCGTTTCTGCTTGTATTATAGCACAATTCGAGCGGAAATTCTTCAAATATCGTACAAAAAAGTACGCAAATCTTCCAATATCCGCAAAAACGTGACTTTGAACGAACAGGTCGGAGGATTTTTGTGCAGTTTAGTCAAACTCCGCGATGTCGGTGTAGAACTTCCGGAGGGCGGTCTCAGCCGCCGTGGACTTGGAAGCGTAGGTGGACGCCCAGTTTTCGTTGTTCCCCTTCACCGCGTCGCAGAAATTGTTGACGATGTTGGAGATCGTGCCGTTGAACGTGTAGCCGAAGTTGAAGCGCAGACCCGATTTGATGATGTCGTACATCTGCGAGGTCATGTCGTCGCGCGAATACTTGACCTTCAGCGCCGTTTCAAAGTAGGCCGGCGAGGTCGAGCGGTAGTTCGCGGAGCCGAGCGCTTCCATCACCGCGCCCACCATGGCGGGGTCGGCGGTCGTCTTCGGGATGACGAAGGACGAGTAGACGTTGCGCGCGACGGTGAGGTAATCCTTCTGCGATTCGTCGAGCTTCGGGTAGGGGATGACGCCGAATTCGCTGTTCATGTCGCGGTAGATCGAGCCGATCTGATAGAATTCGGTCGTGACGGTGAGGAGCCGGTCGCCCTTGAACATACTGTAATACGCCTGATGCGGCTCGTTCGAGGTCGCGTCGGACTCGGACTGATAGAAAATGCCCTTGTTGTCGTTGGCGAAATGCACTAATTTCTGCACGATCTCGACGCATTTTTCAGTACCCGCGTCAAGATGCTGGATGCCGTCGTCGTCGGGCGTCGTGAACTGGAAGTCGAGCGAGCCGATGAAGCCGGAGGCGTGGTTGTAGTCGTTGATGACGAAGCCGTAGCGGTCGTCGGGGTCGGCTTCGGTGTTGCCGTTGAGGTCGCTGTACGCGGCGGACGCGATCTCGCGCAGGCTGTCGAGCGTCCACTTCCCGTCAAGGACGAGCGAGTAGATATCCTTCGTGCCGAGGTCGGCGGCGAGGGATTTGTTGAAAAGCATACAGAAAATGCGCTGAGTCAGCTCGAGCGAGATGTCGCCCGACGCGAAGTAGAGCCGTCCGTCGAGAGACGCGAGCTTTGTCAAATCCGCGACCCACCACGGCTTGTCGAAATTGAGGTGGCCGACGGTCATGAGGTCGATCAGCACGCCCTTCTGGATCAGCGTGGGGACGTTGTAGGTCAGCACGCCGACGAGATCGTAGGAGTCGTCGCCCGCGAGGACGGAATTTGCGACGGCGTTGATGTAGTTCGTGCGGTCGTTGTTGGCGCTTCCGGCGAGGACGGAGACCTCGAAGCTGACGTTCAGCCGGTCTTCGACGGAGCGGTTGGCGTTGTAAACGGCGTCGTCGACGAGATCGCCGGTCTGTTCGGCGACGTAGAAGGAGTTCACCACGTCGTCGCGGTAGAGCATTTTGACGGATTTTCCGCCGAAGTCGAGCTTGGGCAGGTCGTCCGGCTCGAAGGGCGAGACTTCGACCGCCGGAGCGGTCGTTTCGGCGGGAGCGGTCGTCTCCGCGTCAGACGGAGCGGTCCCGCCGCAGGAAGCGAGCGAGGAAAGGAGAAGCGCGCCGAAAAGGATGGTACAGACGAGACGTTTTTTCATGATTTTCCTCCGATCACAAGATTCCGGGCAAATGTCCGGCGTTAATTTCATTTTAGCACAATCTGCACGGGATTTCATCAAGTATCGTCTCATTTTTGCGGCATTTTTTCTCATTATCAAAAAAGTGCCCGCCGAAGGCAGCGGCGGATGCCGCAGTTTCATCCGTCTGTCCGTGAGCAGGTTCAGAATCGTTCTCGTCTTTCAAGCAAAAACAGAGCCGCGCCGAAGGCAGCGGCGGATGCCGCAGTTTCAT
>JAZRXB010000348.1:0-9050 GCA_045600005.1 Eubacteriales bacterium
CTTTTCGATTCAGAATGAGCAGGGCAAGAAAGTCCGACTGCTGGTTGTCGTTATGCGAATCGTTTTCATCTTCAACATGGTCGACGCCGATCAGAAGAAGCGTTTCCAGTCCGGACTTCGGAACATAGCTGTCTCCGCGGAAAAGCACCGCCTTGGAGTCGGTCAGAGTCCGGTCAAAATCATCATCCGGCGTGATCTGCCTTTCCAGAAGACGGAATACGCCGATCAGCAGAAATGAAAAAACGGCGATCACAGCCACAAGTATGATTCCTTTGCTGTATTTTCTGATTTTCATATCACTGCCATTCTTTCAACATAAGATTTTGATCGCACAACTGTGGTCAGAGACCAGAGTCTCTGACCACAACCGGTTCAAACGTTTTCAGTTTTTCTTAGCAGAAACGACGAACGCTGCTGCTGCGCCTGCGAAAACAACGGATCCGATCACGAGAGAAGCGGAAAGGGTGTTGACGCCGGTCTGAGGAGACTTCGGAGCGTCTTCTGCTACGACAGGAGAAGCGCCGCTGTCCTTGAAGATGATGTACGGGGAGTTGGAAGTGCTGGTAAGTTCCAGACCGCCGTTGGCAACCCACTGATAATCAAGGATCTCGTACTTGTTGTTGGCGAGATTCTTATGCGCGACAAGGATCTTGTCCTTGTTGGTAACGGAAGCGGGTCTCAGAGTGGTCTTGAAGAGGAAGCCGTTGCCGACGTACTTGTTGTATGCAGTGCCCATGTTGATGTCGAAGATCTCAGCGACGACCATGTTGGACAGAGGAGCGCCGCCGGTGATCTTTTTCCAAGCGTCAGCTACGCCGGGGATCAGGGTTTCAAGGTCAGAAGCGTTCTTCAGCTCGTTCTCGACCGTGGTCATCGTGGTCTTGAGAAGGTTGTCGGAAGACTTCTTTGCTTCGTTGAGAGAGGTGATCTTGATGCTGGAGGTGGGGATGTTTTCCCAGATATCGTTGACGTCAGCTCCCTGAACGACTTTGCTTGCGCTCGGGAAGGTTACGCCGTCGATCGTGATGTTCTGGGAAACGAGCGTGGGCGCAGGCTGAAGCTCTGCGCTCTTTGCGAATTCTGCCGCAAAGCTCGAGGTGGTGAGCAGCACGGCAGCAAGGGTAAGCGCTGCGAGGGGTTTGAGGATTTTCATGGTGTTTGCTCCTTTTTATTTATTTTTTTCAAGATCCTGTTGGATCTTGAAGAAATTCTCTTCCATGACTGCCATCACAAGATATCTGTGCGTGGAGTCGGCGTTCATGCACGTAGACATGATAATGATATGATCCCCGTACTCGGGATAGTAGCTGTAATCGAAATTTGCATTGGGTTCGTTGATGGAATAGACCGTTTTGAAGAAGCTGTCGAACATATACGGGCTGTTGAAGTCGTAGACGCTCATCAGATGATAGCTTTCAAACGGCACCGCTGCGAAAACGGTGTAATGACAGGTCCCTTCCGGAAGATAGATCCATACGTCGGGATGCTCGAGAAAGCTCTCATAATCGGAATAGGTATTTTCAAGAGAACCGAACAGCGTGCCGGATTTCATCGTATGTCCGTAAATGATGGTAACAGGGTCCGAAAAATCGTCGCTGTTCCATTTGGATTCGGTGAAAATCGAGCCGCCTACGTAATAGTTTCCCGCGGGATTGGTCGTCAGGTACTTTTTATCGTTGGTTTTGCTCTGCATGATCGGATAATCCACCTTGGTTCCGGGGATCTCGATGTAAGCATACGCTTCGGGATTGACCATCTGGAATTCCTTGAAGAATTCGGTATTGTCGTAACCGTATGTGGGCAGGAAGTCGTTTGCCGCCGCAACGTTGTATGTCAGCAGCACGGCCGCCGCCGCGCACGCGATCGAATGCCTGAGTTTCATTGATTCTGTCTGCTCCTCTTCATTCCCTGTTTTCCAGAACTGCCATGACAAGAAAGCGCTTTGAACTGTCCGACTTCATGCAGGTCGAGAGAATGATCACTTTATCTCCCCAGACCGGGAAAGCCTCTTCGTCCATATTCGCGTTCAGCGCACGGATCTGTCTGACTCCCTCAAAGAAGTTTTCAAACCAGTACTGAACAGAGAAGTCATAGTTATACATGATATGGATATTTTCATACGGTACGGCCGCAAACACGCGGTATACCGAAACCGAATCGGGCTGATAAATGCAGATTCTGCGGTTTTCCTGAAAGCTCTGCTCGTCGGAATACAGGCTTTCCAGCTGACCGAACAGCGTGCCGGAGCTCATCGTGTGACCGTAGATCGTTGTGACCGGGTCATTGAAATCGCGGCTGTTGTAGCTCGCTTCGGTGAAGATCGCTCCGCCGATGTACGGCACGTTATTAAAACCGGTGCTGAGATATTTCGCGTCGCTGGTCGGACTCTGGAGGACGGGATAGTCGACCTTTGAATCCTTTATTTCGATCCATGCGTAAATATCGGGATTGATCTGATTTAATGCGTCAAAATCAAGCGTCAGATAACTTTCGGTGGGAACATACGGCTCCGCCGTTTCAGGCGGCGTCGTTTCGACCGGCTCCGTTTCGGACACGGCTTCCGTGACGATCACCTTTTCGGCGGTCCCGGGAGCTTCCGTCGTTTCCTGCGGTTCTGAGCTTTCGGCGCTTTTTTGAGTATCTTCGTAAGGCGCACCGGCTGTCGTCTGAACCGTTTTGACGGAATCGCGCAGAGATTCCAGCTCGTCGCCGATATCCTGCCGGTCCCGTATCCGGGAAACCTGCAGCACAGCGAAAATCATGGCGGCGCAGGCGCATAACGCCGCGCATATCACAGCAATTTTCCGATTCATCGGACTTTTTCCTCCGCTTGAACGCCGACGGCGGCATCCCGCTTCAATAACAGCTGCTCCGCGCGGCTCATCAGGGTACGGACGGCTCCGTCTCCGAATTCCTTTCTGATCCGCAGGACCGCGCTTCCAAGATCGGGCGCTCTGCTTTTGAGATTGTGGCAGTCGGAACCGAGCAGATGGATCTCGCCGTTTTCCAGCATTTTCAGCGCTTTTTTCGCAGTCCGAAAACCGGTGAAAAACGATGCGTTGGACTGGCAGAGGATGCCGGCGTCATTTATGTAGGAAAGCAGACCCTTTCTCTGATCGCCGCAGTACCGTTCGATATGCGCAAGCACGACCTGAAAGCCCGGCCGGCGGTTGATCGCTATGATGTCTTCTACCATGCGGTCCGTCCACGAGCCGTTTGGCATTTCAATTAAAATCGCATTTGAGCCTTCGTACCGAAATTCAGGAAGCTCATCCATCATGGTGATCCCTTCGTAATACAGAAGCTCGCACCCGGCAACGATGACCGGAGCATCCGCTTTCAGATAGGAACGAAGCTCCTCGAGCCTTCTGGCACGTTTTTCAAGGAAATGCCCCGGATGATCGTCCGAACAGTAGAAATGCGGGGTGACGGCGGCGATGCGGACGTTCTGCTTCTTCATCCGTTCGAGCATCTGGAGACTTTCAACAAGCCCCGAGCTTCCGTCGTCCATCTTCGGGAGAAGATGAGTGTGAAGATCGATCAGTCCATCTTCGCCGCAGGCGCTGCTGTTTTCCGTAAATATTTCTGTATCCTGTCTGCGGATCATGCTTATTTATGCGATTCTCCGGCCTGTTCGCAGCTCGAATAGTAACCCTTGCCGTATTTATACTTATATTTGTGCTTGTAATACGAGCTTTCGGATTCCGAGCTTGTGATGACAAATCCGATGAGATTTGCGTCGTGATATTTCAGCTGATGGATGGTATCGTCGAGAAGCCGCTTATCGGCAAAGTCCTGACGGACAACGACGATGATCCCGTCCGTCATTCTGGAGACGATCAGCGCGTCCGCGACCTGCGAGATCGGAGGAAGGTCGATGATGATATACTGATACGCCTTTTTCAGCGCTTCGACAAGACGTTCCATGCGCCGGGAAGCAAGCAGCTCGGTGGGGTTCGGGGGAATGCTTCCGCAGACGATCATCGTAAGTCCGTCCAGAACGTCGCTCTGCTGGAAAAGACCGTCGCCGACGTTTTCGCCGACGAGAAAATTGGAAAGTCCGGGCTCCTGTTCAACGCCGAGACGTTTTGCGAACTGGGACAGACGCATATCCGCGTCGATCAGAAGGACCTTTTTTCCAGCCTGAAGAAGATCGTAGGCAAGGTTGATGGAAACAGTCGATTTTCCTTCGTGCATGGCAGAGCTCGTTACGCCGATGACGCGGCACTCCGAATCGTCCGTAAAGCTGAACATCACGTTCGTGCGCAGACGTTTGAACGCTTCGGTCATGCCGAAGGAACGGTTTTCCGCGACGCATTTGGACCAGTTTTCAACGCTGTCGGGATTCTGATCTTCGGATTTTTTGAAAAATTTCAGCATCAAGCTCACCCTTCCCGATTACCTGCGTCATGTGATGCGGAATCGGAGGAAGCACGCTTTCCGCTTTTGCCGTCTCCACCGCCGTAATAATAGCCGCCGTAATAGCCTTTGTAATACTTGTATTTTGCCGTTTTGGAATTTGCGTTGGGGATCACCGCGAGGATCGGAAGACCATAGTGGGTCGAAAGATATTCCTCGTCATGAATGCTCGTATCCATCAGGTCGAGGATGATGATGACGGCGCACGATGCGACCGCTCCGGCGAGAATGCCGATCAGGGCATACTTCGAGTAGCTCGGACCCGAGCGGGAATGTGCGACGACCGCGTGGTCGACGAGCCTGACGGAGCTGCGCTCAATGACTTCGGAAACCTTATCGGGAAGAATATCAACGATGGTATCCACGATCAGCTTGGCCTCTTCGGGGTCCGTGCTCGTAACGGTGACGGAGAAAATTTCGGTATTATTGACCGATTTTGCGGAGATCATGCTGCTCAGCTGACCGTAGGAATAATCAAGACCGGCTCTTTCGATGACGTCCTCGAGCGTGTTTCTGGTTTTCAGTATGATCGTGTAGACGTCAAGTAAGCTCTTCGCGGCGGAAAGCTCGCCGGTGCTGACCGAAAGAGAAGTCGTTCCGATGGAGAGCGAATAGTTGTTGACATAGAGCATGGCCTGCGACTGATAGGTCGGCTGAATACGGAAATACGAATAGGAAAACAGGACCGTACCTCCGACAGCCATTGAAATGATGATGATCCAGATTTTACTCCAAAGAATACGGAACAGACGAAGAAGGTCGATTTCAAACTCGCTGTCGGCGGACTGATAGTTCATGCAGATATCCTTTCGTAAGGTTATTATGAGTGACCCCCGAAAAACAGCAAAGATCCACCCATAGTCATGTTGATATTATTATACCGTAAAAACTTCCATCCTGCAATATGTATTTTTGACAATATAGCCCTATTTTTTTTGTTTGGAATTTACAATCATGACAAATTTCGTTTCCCTTTAGTTTTTTTTTTCGATTACCGTTATTATTTTTCGCGGAACTATTGCATTCCGGACGAATCTGTGATATAATAATTTGTATAGATTTTTCCCGATCGGATGTGAACGCTTTGATGCAGCAGGTACGCGCCGCGGCAGTCGTGGGACCGACCGCTTCCGGAAAGACTGCGCTCGCAGCGGCTCTCGCCCTGCGTCTGAACGGCGAGGTCGTTTCCTGCGATTCCATGCAGATCTACCGGCATATGGACATCGGAACGGCTAAACCGTCTCCCGATGAAACGATGGGCGTTCCCCATCACCTCATCGACGTCTGCGAGCCGTCCTCGAGCTTTTCCGCCGCCGAATACGCCGCGCTCGCCTCAGAAACCGTCCGTGACATCCGTTCACGCGGAAAGCTCCCGATCCTCTGCGGCGGAACGGGACTTTATCTTGACGCGCTTCAGGGAGCGGACGCCTACGCCGACGCCGAGCCGGACGAGGCGCTGCGCGCTTCCCTGCTCTCCGACGCCGAAAAATACGGCGCGGACGACCTTTGGAGACGGCTCTACGAAGTCGACCCCGAGACCGCCGTCTCCGTTCATCCCAATAATGTACGCAGAGTAGCGCGCGCGCTTGAGATCTGGCTTTCGACCGGCAGGACCAAAACCGACTGGGATCGTCAGTCGCGTCTCGCTCCGAAGCCCTTCGAGCTGCGTGTGATCGGCATCGACCGCGACCGGAACGATCTGTACGGGCGGATCGACCGCCGGGCGGGACTGATGCTTGAAGCCGGACTGGTCGATGAAGTCCGGGCGCTTCTCGAAAGCGGTTCCCTTCCCCGCTCCTCCACCGCCGCGCAGGCGATCGGATACAAGGAGATCATCGCGTATCTCGACGGCTCCTGCACGCTCGAGGAAGCGGCAGACGAGATCCGTCAGAGCTCCCGCCGTTACGCAAAGCGCCAGCTCACATGGTTCAGACGGATCCCGGGGATCCGGTGGATCACCGTCCCTGCGTCCGGACCCGAAGCAAATTTTGAAAATATTGTAAACATTGCGGAAAAGCTCTTAACGAATGACGGATTCTGTGATATAATAAGGTAATCAATTTTCCATATCAGGGCAGGATAAAAGGGTCATGCAGATTAACTCCCCCAAAAAGGAAGCGGACGGTTCCGAAAAGCCGTCCTCTCACCTTGCCGGATACCTCGTTTCCATCCTGTTGTCGGCAGCAGTCCTCGTTTATCTCGGCTATCACTTCGTCAGCAGCTTCGGCTCCGAGATGACGACCGAATTCGCCTCCCTCATCGAGGAAAAGGACACGGTCCTGCTGGACGCTTACGTGCTGCGCAACGAAACGGTGCTGTATTCCTATGAAACGGGCGGCGTGAGCTGCCTGTTTGCCGACGGGACAAAGGTAAACGTCGGCGCCGAAGTCGCCAATATCTATCAGGGCTATTCAAACGACGCGCGCAGCGAGGTCATGCGGCTCGACCAGAAGCTCGATCTTCTGACGCAGAGCGGCGTGTCCGGCAGCATCGTCTCTTCGGACACTTCGACCGTCGACGCGCGCATCCGCACCTCCTACTTCGCCATCCGCGAAGCCGCCGAGGGCAACGAGTTCGGCAACCTCCCCAAGCGCCGCGACGAGCTGATGGTCCTCCTCAACAAACGCCAGATCATCACCGGCGTGTCCGAGGGCTACGACGATCAGATCAACGTGCTGCAAAACCGGCGCGCGCTTTATACCGAACAGCTCGATACCATCGCGGAGACCGTCGTCACGCCGGTTTCCGGTTACTTCTACTCCGCGCTCGACGGGTACGAAAACTATTTCCGTTCCGACATCGCTTCGACGCTTTCGCTCGATCAGTTCGACGAGCTGCTCGAAGCCCGTCCCGACATCTCGATCACCGGCGCGGTCGGCAAGATCGCCACCGATTTTGAGTGGCAGATCGTCACCGAAACGACGCGCGAAAGCCTTCGCAGCTTTACCGCGGGCAATTTTTATAACGTGTTGTTTCCATATAATAACGACCGCGTGCTGAGAATGAAGCTCGCGCGCACCGTCGTCACGCCGGGCACAGACCGCGTGCTGCTGATCTTTGAAACGACGCTCATTCCCGAGGATTTCTCCTTCCGCCGTATGCAGCCGGTCGAAGTCATCCGCTCTTCTCATAAGGGCTACCGCGTGCCGATCTCAGCCGTCCGGCTGGTCGACGGGGTGCAGGGCGTCTACATTCTGGTCGGCAACGTCGTCGAATTCCGGCAGATCGACATTCTGCTTGAAATGGACAGCTTCTATATCGCGGCGCAGCGGGATCCCGTGAACGACCCCGATTATTATTTGAAGCTGAACCTTTATGATGTTATTATCACCGGCGGCAAAAATCTCTACGCCGGAAAAATGATCTCCTGATCGGAAAGGAAACCGTCTTGGAAAACCAGCCCGGATCCCGTTTTGAACCATCGCTTCTCGAAAAACGTTTTTCGGAAGCGCGCGCTTCCATCGAAGCGCTTTCGCGTGAAGCCGGACGGACGCCTCCGCGTCTGCTCGCCGTCACGAAAACCGTTCCCGCCGACGCGATCAATTACGCCATAGACCATCTCGGCGTGACCGCCATCGGCGAAAACCGCGTACAGGAGCTTCTCGAAAAATACGACGCGCTTCACACGCCGCCAGACGGAAAGCTCGAGATCCATCTCATCGGTTCTCTGCAAACCAACAAGGTCAGGTACATCGTTGATAAGGTCGACATGATCGAATCGCTCGACAGCCTGAAGCTCGCCGCCGAAATCGAACGGCAGGCGGCCAAGATCGGGCGCGTGATGGACGTGCTGATCGAAGTCAACATCGGCGAGGAGCCGCAGAAGGGCGGCGTTCTCCCGGACGAGCTTGAAGCGTTCGCCCTTCAGATCCTGCCTTTTGAACACCTCAGACTGCGCGGTCTGATGACGATCGCCCCAAAAAGCGACAGTTTCGATGATTATTTGAAATATTTTTCAAAAACTTCTGCATTATTCCTTGACATTTCGCAAAAAATCGTTCATAATAGTATTGGTGTGCAATTTGACGTTCTTTCGATGGGAATGAGCGGCAGCTTCCCCGCCGCCATCCGCTGCGGTTCGACCGAACTGCGGCTTGGCAGCACGCTTTTCGGAAGCCGTCCCGTTCCGGTTTCGGACTGAACCGTCTCATTCTTTATTTACTTAATTTTGTAATTTATTTGGAGGTATTCTACCATGGGAATTTTTGACAAGATCAAGCAGGGCATCAACCCTGAAAATGACCCCGGCTATGAAGACGACGCTTATACACAGACGATCCAGAATGATTTCAGCGACCCCGGTTATCAGCAGCCGCAGCAGCAGTATGCTCAGTCGGAGACTTATGCTGATCAGTCCGCCATGCTAGACGTCGGAATGCAGATGTCCGGCAGCTCGCTCGAGCTGAAGGTCGTCAAGCCCGACCGCTACGACAACGCGCCGCAGATCGCCAACCACCTTCTGAACCGCCGCACCGTCGTGCTGAATCTGGAAGAGACCAACAAGGAGACCGCACGCAGACTGCTCGACTTCTTGGCAGGCGTCGCTTATTCGATCAACGGCAGCTTAAAGCGCGTCGCTGCCAATACCTATGTCATCACCCCTCAGAACGTCGGCGTCACCGGCGATCAGC
>JAZRXB010000349.1:0-7553 GCA_045600005.1 Eubacteriales bacterium
CCCGAAAAAGCCAGCCGTCACCTTCCCGGACGCCTGCGCCGTCTACGTTCTTCTTCTGACCAATGACGGTGTCGACTCCCCCGGTCACTTTGACCAGTATATGATCGACTTCTGGCGGCGGACGCCCTATCCGGAGGCGCGGGAGATGCTGGAGGATCTGTGGGAGTTCTTCCACGACACGCGGACGTGGAACCTCTGCATCGGCGGCTCGGACGAGAACTGGAACGACAGGTCGAACGCGCTGACGTGGGAGATCCTCGACATCACCGAAAAATTCTGCTATAACACGCCGAACCTGACCATGCGCATCCACCGCAATACGCCCGAAGCGCTGCTCTTCAAGGCGGCGAAGTGCATCGGCACCGGCTGCGGTATGCCTGCGCTCTACAACGACGAGATCGTCTGCCCGGCGCTCGAAGACCTCGGCATCCCGCCCTGCGATTCGCATCTCTACGCGATGAACGGCTGCAACCAGATCGACATTCAGGGCAAGTCCCACATGGGTCTGGAGGACGGCGAGGTCTGCCTGCTCAAATGCCTCGAATACGCGCTGACCAACGGACGCGACCTGCTGACCGGCGACCGCGTTTCGATCGAGACGGGCGACGCGAAGAGCTTCACGACCTATGAGGAGCTGTGGGAAGCCTACAAAAAGCAGGTCGAATACATCCTTGCGATGTCCATCCGCCTTGCGAACCGCTCGCAGAAGACCTTTGCCGACAATGCGCCGAACCCGCTTCGTTCGCTGCTCTTACAGGGCTGTCTCGAACAGGGCAAGGACTACAAGCGCGGCGGTCCGTGGTACAATCACGGTCAGATCCTGACTGAGGGTCTTGCCGACACGACCGACTCGCTCACGGCGGTGAAGCATTTCGTCTTCGACACGAAGAAGTACACGATGGCGCAGCTCGTCGATGCGCTCGAACACGACTACGAGGGCTGTGAGGAGATGTACACCGAGCTGCGGAACTATCCGGCGAAGTTCGGCAACGACAACGACGAAGCGGACGGGATCGGCGCGGCGGTCCTGTCGCACTTCTTCTCGGATATGGCGAACTACCGTACCTTCCGCGACCCGGTGAACGGCGTCTACGGCGGCGGACTCAGCACCTTCCAGCGCACCGGACGCTACGGCTCGTCCTGCGGCGCGTCGGCGAACGGTCGTCACGCGAGAAACGTCATCATCGCCGACAGCATCGGCGCGGTCCCCGGCATGGACAAAAAGGGTCCGACCGCGGTCGTGAAGTCCGCGCTCCGCTACGACCAGCGGCTTGCCAAGAGCGGCTTCGTGCTCCAGCTCAAGTTCGACAAGAAGCTGTTCAACTCCGAGAGAGGGCAGGCGGCGTTCGTCTCGCTCGTGAAGGTCTACTTCGGAAACGGCGGACAGCAGCTGTCGATCAACGTCCTCGATCAGGAGGAGCTGCTCGACGCAAAGAAGCATCCCGAGAACCATCAGAATCTGATCGTGCGCGTGGGCGGATTCAGCGAATATTTCGTCAACCTGTCCGAAGCGCTGAAGGACAACGTGATCGCCCGCACGACGCAGAGCCTGTAAGACAGGATCCGAAATCCGGCATACGTCGGTAAAACGCCGGCGTATGCTCCGCATACAGAAAGGAAAACTTATCATGGAGAAAAACGTTATTCTGATCACCGGCGGCACGAGCGGCTTCGGCAGGGAGACCGCGAGACTGTTCGCAGGGAAGGGCGAGACCGTCATCATCACCGGCAGAAAGCCCGAAACGCTCGAAGCGGCCGCGAAGGAGCTGGGCTGCGACTTCATCCGCGCCGACGTGACCGTTCCGTCCGACTGGGACCGCGTGTACGATTATGTGATCGGCAAATACGGAAAGATCGACCTGCTGCTCAACAACGCGGGCGGCGGCATCGCCATTAAGGAGATCAAGGATCAGTCCATCGAGGACATCGACAAGGCGATCATGACCAACCTGAACGGCACGATCTACGGCTGTCGGAAGTTCGCGCCGAAGTTCATCGAGCAGAAGGGCGGCACGATCATCAACGTCTCGTCGATCTGCGCGAAGTACGCATGGCCGGGATGGGGCGTCTACGCGGCTGCCAAGTGGGGCGTACTCGGTCTGACGAAGGGGCTTTACACCGAGCTTTGCCCGTACAACGTGCGCGTCACCTGCCTGATGCCGGGCGCAGGCGACACCAACTTCGATAAGAACGCGAACTTCACCGAGCGCGGCATGATCCCGTCGATGAAGCCGGAGGACATCGCGCAGGCGATCCTGTCGGTCTTCTATCTGCCGAGGCACGTCTGGGTCGGTGAGATCGACGTCTGGGGCGTTGACCAGCAGGTCATCCCGTTCTGATCTTTATGAAAACCGGGGAGGAGAGAGGTGCGATAAGCTTTTTCCTCTCCGGTTTTTCCGAAATCCCCGTTATTTTGAGATCCTGATGATTTTCCTCTTGACAGATGAAAGAGTCGATGCTATAATAAATTGACCGGAAATCATCCGAAAAGGACGGCTTTTCTGTATGATTCGGACAATCCGGCGCCGCCTATTCCGGCGCGGCCGATTTCCGCGGCTGTCTGAGACCGGGCGCAAGCCTTCGCCGGGACGTATCGTCCATATCGCGTCCCGTCTGCTCCATGATGGCAGAAAAGCCGTGAAAATTTTCATTCGTTTCTGGCGATTCGGTCAATTTTCAGGCGAAAAACAACAGCGTTTTCACCCGGGATGTGGTATAATCTTGATGTGCTACGCAGACAGCCGAAAAAGCCGCTCCCACCGCCGTACCCGTAGTTTTCATGAGAAAAAGGAGAATATCCCCATGACAGGAAAAACCGACCGCATTGTGACGGCGTTCCTCGCCGTCCTCATGACTCTCAGCGCCGCTTCCTGCGGTGCATCGCCCGCTTCGCCGACCGACGGTACGACCGCCGCGGAAGGGACGGCGACCGAAGCCCCGAAGGTCGAATTCGACCCCTTTGAAGGACTTCCCAAGAAGGATTACGGCGGAAAGGAATTCCGCATTCAGCTGCGCCCGCACGAGCGCTGGATCGGCGATATGTACGTCGAGGAAGCGACCGGCGACGTGGTGGACGACGCGATCTTCGAGCGCAACTCCGCCGTTGCGGATTATTTCAACATCAAATTCGTCAAGATCGAATCGTCCAACTCCAACTCGGACTCGGATGCGCGCGCGCCGATCCTCGCGGGCGACGACGCCTTTGAGCTGGTCGTGCCGCACGGCTGCAAGGGCGCGGGCGATTATTCAAACGAAGGTCTGATGCTCAACTGGTTCACCGATCTGCCCTATGTGAAGCTCGATCAGCCGTGGTGGGATCAGGACTGCCAGAAGAGCCTTTCGATCAACAACAAGCTCTACTGCATGGAGGGCGACATCAGCTACTGCGCGCTCGGCGCGGCGGACGTTATGCTGTTCAACAAGGATGTGTTCGACGAGTTAAGGCTTGACTATCCCTACAAGAAGGTCCTTGACGGCAAGTGGACGCTCGAAGAATGGTCGAAGATGGTGCGCGACGCGGGACGCGACCTCAACGGCGACTCGAAATTCAACATCGACGACGATTTCTTCGGCTATGTGACGCAGATGTACATCGGTCCGGTCGAGGTCTTCACGTCGTGCGGTCTGCGCACCATGAGCAAGGACAAGGACGACATCCCGTATCTGACGATGAACACCGAGCGCACGCTCGACGTTTTCACGCGCTTCTTCGATCTGCTCGATTCGGATGACTGCTTCTGCGACTCGCAGGGCGTGTCCTATGCGGCGGGCTACGTCAACACGTTCCTTGAGGGACGCGCGCTGTTCTGCGACATGAACCTCGCCGACGTCGAAACGATGCGTGCGATGGACGCGGAATTCGGTATCGTTCCGTGGCCGAAATACAACGAACAGGAAGATTATCTGACCAACGTCGACGCCGGAACGAACATTTTCTGCGTGCCGATCACGGTCTCCGACCCCGAAATGGTCTCGATGGTGATCGAAGCGCTTGCGGCTTACGGTTACAACAAGGTCCTTCCGGCGTTCTATGAGATCACGCTGATGGGCAAGACCTCGCGCGACAACGAGTCGGCGGAGATGCTCGACATCATCAAGAACTCCCGCGTATACGACATCGGATACTGGAACAGCAAGCTGGGCGGCGTGTTCTACACGCACTTCCATCCGTTCCTGAAAGACGACATGGCAGGAAACCGCGACTTCGCTTCGTGGTATGCAAAGAACGAGCCTGCCGTTCAGGCGGAACGCGACAAGATCATTGCGATGGACGCTTACAAGGATTGAATACGGCACGAAAAAGGACGCCCGGCGGGCGTCCTTTTTCGGTTTGCGGAATGAGACATCAAAAGGGTTCCAACCTCAATAACAGATGCCTTGTCTCATACTTTTTTCATTTAAGCGGTGAATGCGGGAAGCACCGAAATGACGAGGACGATCAGGATGATGATCGGGAGGACAAAGGTCATGTAGGGACGGATCCACTTCGGAACCGCGAGACCGTTGCCGGTGTTGACCTCATTGAAGTAGTTCTTCCAGCCCCAGCCGAACTTCGTCGTGCAGAAGAGGACGTAGACGAGCGAGCCGATCGGAAGAAGCAGGTTGGAGACGATGAAGTCTTCGAGATCCATGAAGCCCTTGCCGATGACCGTGATATCGCCCCAGACGTTCAGGCTGAGGATCGCGGGCAGCGAGAGGACTAAGATCAGACCGACGTTGATGAGCGAGACGGTGCGGCGGCTCAGCCTGGTCAGCTCCAGCCAGAAGGAGATGATGTTTTCAAACACCGCGATGACCGTGGAGAACGCGGCGAAGATCATGAACAGGAAGAAGAAGCTGCCGACGATGCGTCCGCCGGGCATATTGTTGAACACGCTCGACAGAGTGGTGAACAGGAAGCTGGCGCCGACCTTCGAGGGGTCGTCGATGTTCACGCCGCTGCTGTAAGTGAAGCAGGCGGGGAAAATGATCAGACCGGACATCAGGGCGACGGAGGTGTCGAGCGAGACGATCGTCAGACCCTCGCCGAGCAGGCGGCGGTCCTTGCCGATGTAGCTGCCGAAGATGGCGATGGAGCCGATGCCGAGACTGAGCGTGAAGAACGCCTGACCCATTGCGGCGGAGATGACGTTGAGCAGCCCGGCTTTTTCGATGTTGGCGGCATTCGGGACGAGATAGAATTTCAGACCCTCGCCCGCGTTGTCGAGCGTTAGGGAGTAAATGACCAGACCGAGCATCAGGGCGAACAGAGCCGCCATCATGACCTTCGTCACCTTTTCAACGCCGTTCTGCAGACCGAGCGAGCAGATGAAGAAGCAGACGAAAATGACCGAGAAGGTCGAGAGGATGAGTAAACCGGGGTTAGAAACGACGCTTCCGAAGACGCCGCCCAGTTCTCCCGGATCCTTTACGGGCAGGATGGAGCCGTCAAGGTATTTGATGAAGTAGATGACGAACCAGCCCGCGATGGTGGTGTAGAACATCATCAGCAGGTAGTTGCCCGCGATGCCGGCATACTTCATGAGATGCCACTTCTGTCCGTCCTTTTCGAGAACGTCGAACGAGGACGCGATGCTGCGCTGGCTGCCGCGTCCGACGGCAAGCTCCGCGGTCATGACCGGGATGCCGAGCAGGATCAGGAATCCGATATAGATCAGAACGAAAATAGCGCCGCCGTAGCCGCCCGCCAGGATCGGGAAGCGGTAGACGTTGCCTACGCCGATCGCACAACCGGCGGAGATCAGAATGAATCCGAGCCGGGATGCGAATTTTTCACGTTGTGCCATAGAAACCTCCATTAAATTATTTTGCTCAACAACAGTATTCTACAACAAAAAGTACGGATTGTCAAGGCTTTTTGACGGGAATTTTACGAAATTGTGAAAGTTTGAAAACGAGTTTTCAAACTTATCGTTTTATGGCTTTCACTGCCGTTCCGGCAGCGAAAGCCACAATTCCGATGAAGGTAACTTTTGCTGCGCAAAAGCTGCCTTCATAAAAAATAAAAAAGGATATCCTTCGATATCCTTTTTCTGGAGCTGCTAATCAGAGACGAACTGATGACCTCATCCTTACCAAGGATGCGCTCTACCAACTGAGCCATAGCAGCAGATGATGGCGACCGGGATGGGGTTCGAACCCACGACCTCTAGCGTGACAGGCTAGCGTTCTAACCAGCTGAACTACCCGGCCATCTCCTCATCACGAGCAATATTATAGCACATCCATCCCCGTTTGTCAAGGGCTTTTACAAAAAAATTCAATTTTTTCTTCCGCTTTTCTTCCGGATTCAAGCATGGCAGCCGCGAGGTGCGTCTGACCGTCTGCTGCGTATAGCGTCCACCGTGCAGAGGACGGGAAAACGCACGAAAGACCTCGCCGGATGCGAAGCGTCCGCCGTGCGGTGCGTGATCGTCTGCCGGACGTGCGGCAAACGGAAAACAGACAGAAAAACCGCGCCGTGCGCGGTTTTTCTGTCATTTGAACGCTTATTTCTTGAAGCCGAACTTATCCATCGTTTTCTCGAAGAAAGCGACGAATTCGCTGGTAGAAAGGGGCTTTACGTCAGCGGGAGCGGGTTCCTCGGCGGGAGCTTCGGCAGGAGCTTCAGCGGGAGCCTCTGCTGCCGGTTCCTCTGCCTTCTCTTCCTCGGCTGCCATCTTTTCGATCTTGGCGCCGCAGTACTGGCAGAACGCCGCGTCGGCGGGGATCTCCTTTTCGCAGGACGGGCAGACAGCCTTGCCGTTCATTTCGGCGATCTGCGCCTTGATCGCTGCGATGACATTCTTCTGCTCGTCGATCTCGAGCGTCTGAGCGGCCAGAACAGCCGCGTCTGCTTTTTCATAGCAGAGCTTGCCAAGCTCGGAGAAAAGTCCGTCGAGCTTGACCTGTTCCGATTTCAGGCTGATGGTGAGCTTTGCGGAGCTGGCGACTTCGCCGGTCTTCTTAGCTGCGCTCTTTGCCATGGAGCTGACGTTGGAACCGATATTTCTTGCGCCGGATCTGATGCTTTCCAGCTTTGGATTGGATTTGAGGTTATCAAAAAATCCCATAATTCAAATTTCCTCCGAATTCTCAATAACTCGGCACTGCCCGACAAAAATGTGTCGGACAATGCCGGGAACTGCTTCTCTGCATGATATTATTGTACGATAATTATGTGAACCTGCCAATAATATTCTGAAACAATTTGTAAAAAACCGGTGAAATTTTCGTTAAGGATGAGCCGCATCATCCGGCATTTTGTGGAAAAAAACGTGATAACAGCCTTTTGCGCCGGAGCGGGGTCTGGATCACCGGGAACGCTCCGAGGGCGGGAGGAAACGGGCGTCCGGGGATCTGTCAGCGCGCGGGGACCACGCTCTCGTACCGGATGCGTCCGTCTGCGTCCAGTCTCGCCGTCAGGTGCGCGCCCGGCTGCCAGCTCTCGCGGAGCATCGCTTCGGCAAAGCTGTCCTCCACGCGGCGGGTGACGGCGCGGCGCAGCGGTCTTGCGCCCCAGACCGGGTCGAAGCCCTCCTTCGCCAGCGCCGTGACGAGCGCTTCGTCGAAGG
>JAZRXB010000350.1:0-6397 GCA_045600005.1 Eubacteriales bacterium
GTCTGCCCGATCGAGACCGACGCGGCGGGCGCGTCCTGCTACCGCGTCCACATGACGGCAGTCTGCTCGGACGGCGTGGAGCGCCGCAGCGAAACGCTCGACGACATCACGTTCTCCTTCCCGCAGTGGTTCAGCAGAGAACTCGGCGAATACAAGGGACGCGAAGCGGAGCTTCCGTTCGATTCGCACGAAATGCTCGCGCTGATCGCGCCGCGCGTCCTCGTCATCGGCAACGCGGAGGACGACGTCTGGGGCAGCCCGGTGGGCAGCTATCATTCGGCGCTCGCGGCGAAGGAGGTTTATAAGCTGCTCGGCGTGCCGGAGAACATCCTGTGGTTCTGGCGCGAGGGTGCGCACGGTCACGAGAAGATCGACTTCGAGATGTTAGCGAACGTGATGGCGAACCGGATGAACGGCGAAGCGCTGTCCGACCGCTTCATGAAGCTGCCTTTCCCGACTCCCGAACCCATTTTCGACTGGCGCTGCCCGAAAAACTGACTTTTTGCGGAGTTTCCGCGCCGCGTCCGAACGGCTTGACGGTTCCTGCCACCCGGCAGAAGGACGGCTCACGGACGGCTCTGACGTTCCATGTCAGTCAGGTTAAGGGGGAGGGAGGAGAAGACCATCTCAAACGCCGAGAATTCTATGCCGACCATTGGTCGGCACTCCTCCCTCCCCTATGCTTTTCCGGCAGGAATGTCAGTCAGCAAAACCTCCACCCACCTCAGCCCTTGGCTGCTGCGCCGCCCGAAGTGCTGGCGCACCGTCGCGCCGCCCGACGTGCCGGACCTCGGCGATATGCCCGAAAAGTTTGAGCTGTTCGGCTACGGCGACGTGAAATACCGAGTTCAGCCGCGTCCTGCCGTCAGACGTCTCAGCTGAGTCAGACATACGGCATCGGGGAAGGTCAGACGGTCAAAGACCGGCTGACCTTCCCTTCTTTTCGTCCGCACAGACCCTCGCCCCGGATAAACCTGCGAATAGTGCTTGACAAATCCGGGCGGATCTGATATAATGAAAGCGATCTCTCAAAATCCGGAAAAACAGAATCCGGGCCAGCGGGCGCCGCGTTCTGTCTTCCGACTGTTATTGCGTTTTCAGAAACAGTCTGAAAGCATTCCGTGAAAGGAGCGAACAAATGAAATATTATGTCATCGCCGACCCGCACGGCTTTGCTTCCAAAACCCGCGCCGCCCTCGCCGAAGCCGGATTTTTCGACGATCCGGGGGAAAAGCGGCTGATCGTCCTCGGCGATCTCATGGACCGCGGACCGGAGGCGGAGGATATGCAGACGTTAGCCTGCGGGCTGCTCGACGAAGATCTGCTCGTCTACGTGCGCGGCAACCATGAGGACCTGATGGTCGAAATGCTCGACCGCTACTATGCCCACCGTCTCGATCTGGTATTGGGACGCTCGCACCACCTCTCGAACGGGACCTTCGACACCGCGCTCCAGCTGACGCATACCGAAGCGCCCGACGCCTTCATGCAGCCGATCGCTTTCCTCCGCGCCGTGCGCGAAACGCCCTTCCTCACCCGCCTGATCCCGGCAAGCGTCGATTATTTTGAAACGAAGCATTACGTCTTCGTCCACGGATGGGTCCCCTGCGAGCCCGGCGAGGAGGAACCGCTCGGCGACTGGCGGAACGCTCACCGGTTCGACTGGGAGAGC
This sequence comes from Eubacteriales bacterium, assembly GCA_045600005.1. Classification (GTDB taxonomy): domain Bacteria; phylum Bacillota; class Clostridia; order Oscillospirales; family CAG-272; genus Flemingiibacterium. The sequence continues at coordinate 1,673 of JAZRXB010000350.1, forward strand.
GCGCGCTGGCTCAACGGCATGGCGATGGCGCAGAACAGCCGCCTGACCGTTCCGGGCAAAACCGTCTTCTGCGGACATTTCCATACGTCGTGGGGACACTCGCTGATCGAAAAGAACGGACCCGAATTCGGTGACGGCGCGGTGTTCACGCCGTATTACGGCAAGGGCGTGACCGCGCTCGACGGATGCACCGCCTATTCGGGGATCGTCAACTGCCTCGTCGTCGAGGACGACCCCCTGCCTGACTGATCGGGCGGCGAAGCCCGAACGTTTCCGTGAAAAAAACGACATACCATCAGGAAAGCGGTCAGCATCATGAAAATTCTTCTCATCGGCAACAGCTACACCCACCGCAATCAGCTCGATAAGATCCTCGAAACGCTCCTCACGGCAAACGGCGTTCCCGCCGCGGCAGAGCGTTCCACGGCGGGTTCGTATACCCTTCTCCGCCACGCCGACCCGTCCGACCCGGTCGGCGCGAAAACGCTCGGCCTGCTCGCCGCCGGAGATTGGGACGCGGTCTTTTTGCAGGAACAGAGCATCCGCCCGCTCAGACAGCCGGACGCCTTTTTCGCCGGAGCCGGTTCGCTCGCGGAAATCGTCCGACGGACAAATCCCCATGCGCGTCTGCTCTTTTACGCGACGTGGAGCCGACGCGCCGACGCGCCGGAGCTTGCCGAAAGCGGGCTTGACTTCGGCTCGATGACCGAGGGACTGGCGGCGCGTTACCGGGAAGCGGCTTCGCATACGCACGCGGAGCTTTCCCCGGTCGGCGAAGCCTTCCGCGCCCTGCTCGCGAAGCATCCCGAAATCGAACTGTATCGTTCGGACCGCTCGCATCCGTCCTTTGCCGGCTCGGTGCTGGCGGCGGTCTGCCACGCTTCCCTGCTGACCGGGAAAAAGCCGGAGAGCTTCGCTTTCCCGGAAGCGTTTGCGAAGCCGGAGGAGTTTGTCTATCCCGCTTCGACGGCGGTCGCGGGCGAAGCGATGGACGAAGCGCTTTTCAAGACGCTCCTGTCGGCGGCCGCGCAGGTCCTTCCCGCCTGAACGCCGAACGAGCGCCGAGCGAACGCCGTCCGAACGCCGTCCGAGCGTCGAACGAGCGTCAACCGAACGTCGAACAAATGCCAAACGTGCTTCGTCCAAACGCCGAACGTCGTCAACCGAGCGCTGAACGAGCGTTGTCCGAACGCCGTCCGAACGTCGAACGAGCGCGGTCAGACATCTCACACCTTCCAAAACAACAGCGGCGCGTCATCCTTTTCGGATGACGCGCCTTTTCCGTATCGTCAGCTCACGCTGACCGGTCCGGCTGAGCCGCCTCCTTCGGTCGGCGAAAACCGTTCATTTTCTCTGTTCGCCGAGACGGTCGATCAGATCGCTCATCATGCGGTTGAGCGCTTCGCGGTCGGTGATGACGCGGCGCACCCCGTCCGTCTTCTCGATCCCGAGCAGCTCCCCGTCCTCGCAGCGGAGCAGCGCGAACGATTCGTCTCCGCTCACGAACGACAGCTCGACCTTCGCGCCCGAAAACAGCCTGTCGAAATCGTCGAACAGCCGCCTTTCGTCGTCCCCGCCGTCAAAGACGGGGCTGTGACGGAACGGTTCTGCTTCATCGGCGTTTTCGCCGAGCCTGTCCGGCTCGTCGTCAAACTCGTTAAATTCATCGTATTTGTCCAGACCGAGCAGGTCCGCGATCACATCGAGCAGCCGCACGTCGGAGCGTTTGAACACGCGGTTTTTGTCGTTCATTCCGCCCGCGAGCAGTACGATCCCCACGAACCAGCAGACCTCCGCCAGACCCCAGACAAACGCATGAAGCGTAAAATTCACGACAAACTGCCAGATCAGCATGCCTATTTCCATGACCAGCGCGGTCAGTCCGACGCTGCAGAAGGATTCGCAGTCGCAGAAGAACGCCGCGCCGAACAGCACGAACAGGATCGCCATCGAAAACGTCGCCGCAACGTCATTTCGTAAGATCATCGGCATCGTGAAGAACGGCAGATCTCCCGTGTACCCGATCAGCGCGTCCGCCGCGCCGAGCGCGAAACGCACGCCGATCAGCACGATCGGGACCGCCCGCGCGCCCTTTTTCCCGTTCGCGCCGGGGAGGAACACCGACGCGGTGATCAGTACATACGGCAGCAGCCGCAGCGCGGCGGCGGCGATCTTAAAGCCCATGCCCACGTTCTTTTCAAACAGGAAAACGAAAGCGGCAAGGCAGAACAGGATCGACAGCACGCCGAAAAGCAGCCGGAAGCGGCGTCTCTGGCGGTCGAGCTTTTCCCTTTTTGATAGACATTTCTGACTCATATTCTCATTTTTCCTTTCTTGTCTGGTTATTCCGCATCCGGCTTTGCCGGACGCTTGTACGGCTTTGCCGGACGCTTGTACGGCTATGCCGGACGCTTGTGCGGCTTTGCCGGACGCTTGTGCGGCTTTGCCGGACATTTTCAGCTTTCGAGCGCGGCTTCGCTCTGACGCTTTTTCACGAGCTTTCGCAGCATGAAGACCGCCGCGAGCGCGCCGAAGCTCTCCCCGATCGGGAGCGCCAGCACCAGCCCGGTCGTGCCGAACAGCCTGTCAAACAGGATCATGCAGGGGATGTAGAACACGATCTCGCGAAGAAGCGCGTGGATCAGCGTTCCCCGCCCGTCGCCCATCGCCTGCATACAATAGGACGAGTGGTAGTTGAGGAACTGCACCGGCGAGCCGAGCGAGCGGAACCGTAAAAACGTCACCGCGAACCCGATGGTCGTCAGCGATTCGGCGACGTTGCCCGCCGACGTGGACAGAAAAACGCGGATGATCGGCTCGGTGAACAGCTCGTACAGCACAAGGCTCACGCCCGCGATCAGCAGTCCGTACAGACGGACGGTCTTCACCACGTCGCTCATCCGCTTCCGGCTGCCCGACGAGTAGTTGTAGGCGACGATCGGAAGCATCCCCTGACATATGCCGAGATTGATCGCGTTGGGCAGACGCTCCGCCTTCATGACGATGCCGACCGCCGCGACCTCGAGGTCGCCGTGCGCCGACATCAGGATGTTCAGCACGATGTTCGCCGCGTCAAACAGACCGGTCAGCACCGCGGACGGTACGCCGACCGAGTAAAGCTCCCGCAGATCCCCGCGTCTCACGCCCCGGATCTCGCGCGGGTCGATGCTGATCCCCGCCCTGTCCGACACCTTCACGGCGACGATCAGCAGGAAAGCGCAGGAGACGATGTTCGACAGAAGCGTCGCCAGCGCCGCGCCCAGCACTTCGCAGCCGTCCGGCATCAGCACGAACATGAACAGCGGGTCGAGAATGATGTTCAGAATGCCGCCGCCCGAAAGACCGAGGCTCGCCTGCTTCGAGTAGCCGGTGTTGCGCAGCAGAAACGCCGTCACCTGCGACAGGATGACCGGCACGCTGCCCGCCGAAACGACCAGCCAGACGTACTGTCTGGCAAAAACGATCGTGTCGTCCGACGCGCCGAACAGGTAGAGAAGCGGGTCCATGAAGACCGCGACGAGCAGCGAATAGCCCGCCGCGACCGCCGCCGCGCCCCAGAAGCTGTACGCGCTGATCTTTTTCGCTTCGCCGTGCAGTCCCTTTCCGATCAGGCGGGAGACCAGTCCGCCGCCGCCCACGCCGAACAGATTGGAGAACGCGATGGTCAGCATGAACAGCGTGAACGCGACCGTCACCGCCGCGACCATCGACGGGTTTCCTGTCCGTCCGATGTAGAAGGTATCGACGATGTTGTAAACCAGATTGACCAGCTGGCTGACGACGGTCGGCACGGCGAGCGCCGCGATCGCCTTTGGGACCGGCATGGTCTCGAATAATTCTTTTTTGCCGTCGCTTATCATAACTTAGTGAAAAACCTCAGTCCGGGAAAATGCGCTTGGCAAATGTGCCGAAAAATGTTTGAAAACGTCAGGCTCAGCCGCGCACCATACGGCGAGCGGTGAACGTTCCCCGGCGTTTTCAGAACGCGCCGGGGAAGACGCCGTTATCTCACGGTGTTCGCCGCCTTGACCGCCTCGTCGAACGCGCCCTTGTAGGACTCGAAGATCGACGCGACCTGCGCGTCGCCCGCGCGCAGCTTCGTGGAGGCTTCGGTAAAGAACTTGACCGAGCTGACGCCGAAGATCGTCGCCATGTCCGGGTAGGCGTTGTTCAAGAGGATGCCGAGCATTTCGATGGAATTGTCGTTGCGCAGATTCTTGCCCTCGAGCGTGACCTCGCGGAAGACCGGCCAGACTTCCTTGTAATAAAGGTAGTTGATCGCGTCGCCGACCGCCGCCGAGCGTTCCGGGGTCGCGCAGGTGACGGGGATCGCCGCGCCGGACGCCGGGTAGGAGACGGTCAGGTAGTAGCGGTCCTGATTCTCGTCCATCTTCGGGTACGGAAGCACGCCGTAGCTGAAGTTGATCGAGCGCATACGGTTGCACTTCGCCACCTCGGAGCAGCCGAACAGCGCGCGTCCGCTCTCGAAGCAGTTGATGTAGGAGCCGGGGTTGTCGTCGCCCGAATAGTGACCGTGGTAGACCGTGCCGTCCCCGGTCGAGCCGAGCAGAGCGGCGATCTTCTCGCAGGCGTTGTAGTAGCGTTCGGAGCCGCCGGTGAGGGTCAGCTTTCCGTTCACAAGGTCGACCGTCGTCTCGCCGAAGTAGCGCAGCCAGTTCGCGCCGCAGTTGGAGGGAGCGGACAGTCCCCAGACCGCCGCGCCGT
>JAZRXB010000351.1:0-10551 GCA_045600005.1 Eubacteriales bacterium
CATGAGGAAGAAAAACAAACCCCGATACTATGGGTATCGCGTTTTGTTTTTCAACGGATTATTTGAATTTTTAGAGGTAACCATAATAAAATCCGTTTTTATGTCGGCTTTGCCGACATAAAAACACCTCTAAGGCGAGCCGGGGCGAGCCCTCGCGCCGAAATGGGGATAGCCGTCAAAACAGGTTTTGCCGACAACGATAAGCGCGGGTACCGATTGTAAAACGCAGTTTTACAATCGACTAAGAAATCAAAGCTGTCTTAATGATACCACAAAAGCCGGAAAAACGCAAGCGTTTTCCCGGCTTTTGCCGTAAAGTTTATATTGGTGACCTCAAAAAATTCGAGATGATGGAGAATAACCCCCGATCCTGTGGGTATCGCGTTTTATACTCCCCGCGGATTTTATGAATTTTCAGAGGCAGCCTGTTAAAACTCCGACCTTTTCCGCATGAGCTGTGAGACCTCCCGAGCTTCGGGATCAGAGCTTCATGCCGCCGTCGACCACGAGATCGACGCCCGTGATGTAGCGTCCTTCGTCCGAGCAGAGCAGGAGCGCCGCGCCCGCCATATCCTTCGCGTCGCCCGCGAAACCGGCGGGGATGCCTGCCATGACCTGCTTCGAGTAGACCGGGTCGGCGAGCGCCGCTTCGTTGCGCGGCGTGGCGATGACGCCGGGAGCGAGGTTGTTCACCGTGACGCCGAGCGGAGCGAGCTGCTTTGCGAGATTGGTGACGAGATTGAGCTGCGCCGCCTTGGACGAAGCGTAGACCGCCATGTCCTTATGCGGCTTGTATTCCTGCACGCTGCCGATGGTGACGACGCGGCCCCAGTGATTCTTTTCCATATAGGGCGCGCAGAGCTGGATGAGACGGAAGGAGGATTTGAAGTTGGTCTGGAGCTGGATCTCCATCTCCTCGGCGGTGATCTCGTCCCACTTTTTGCGGAACTGGACGCTGGCGTTCAGCACGAGGATGTCGACGTCGCCGACCGCCGCGTAGAGCTTTTCCGCCCCGTCCTTTGTCGAAAGGTCGGAAACGGCGATGCCGAGCGTTCCCCTTGCGGTCGGGAAGATGCGTTCGGCGGCGTTCGCGCATTTTTCATAGCTCTTCGAGCCGTGGACGATCACGTCCGCGCCCTGTGCGGCGAGACATTCGGCAATGGCGAAGCCGATGCCCTGCGTCGAGCCGGTGACGAGCGCGCGCTTTCCGGTAAGATCAAACATGATGGGTACTTCCTTTCAAAAATATTTGCTTCATAAAGCGGATGAAATCGCCGGACCCTCTTGACGGGACCGGTTTTATGCGGTATAATAGAAATGGCGGAAACGGGATAGTACAAATATATTCCGCTGTGACGTCGGAAAGAAGGGATCTGCACTGTGACGGAAAAACGCACGCCCCGCAGCGGCGTCGTCTGCGAAAGCGGACTTTTGCGGTTGTTCTATTCGTCGGCGAAGCCGTCGAAGCGCGAATGGCGCGAGCATCATCACACCGAGCTTGAAATCTCGCTCGTGCTGGAAGGGGACGGGACCTATGCCGTCCGCGGCAGACAGTACGACATCCGGCCGGGCGACGTGTTCCTGTTCGGCACGCACGAGGAGCATTACATCACCGACATCACCCGCGATCTGACGCTGATGAACATCCACTTCGAGCCGCGCTACATCTGGGCGAGCCGGGACGGGATGTTCGACGCGAAGTTCCTCAAGATCTTCTTCGACCGCAGTCAGGCGTTCGAGAACCGGCTGGACCGGGACAATCCGGCGACCGCGGAGATCCGCCGTCTGCTGCTCGAGATCGAGGACGAATCGGTTCGGAAGCGGAGCGAATACGAGCTGATGATCAAGGTAAAGCTCCTGACCGTGCTGGTGCTGCTCATCCGGGAGTACGATTACGTCAGCCGCGCGCACAGCTACACCGAAAGCGCGAAGCTCGGACAGCTCAGCGAGGCGATGCGTTACCTTGACGCAAACATCGCCGAGCCGCTGACGCTCGAAGAGATCGCGGCGAAGGCGAACCTCAACAAGACCTATTTCATCACGCTGTTCCGGCGTCTGAACGGCGTCACGCCGTGGGAATACATCACCGCCCGGCGCATCGAGCGCGCCGAGGAAATGCTCGAAGACCGGTCGCGCAGCGTACTGGACGTCGCGGTGTCCTGCGGCTTCAACAACGCTTCCAATTTCAACCGGGCGTTCCGGAAGGTGACGGGTCAGACGCCGAGCGAATACCGCCGCCGTTTCGGCTGACGGAAAACGTCTCACCCTACTTATTTTACCACAGACTTTCGGTCCCGTCAACAACTATATTCCGAAGATTTGATCATATATTACAAAAACATACGGAGAGGGATCCATGACAGACGAATACATCATACAGACTGCGCTCGCACAGTCGGCTTATGACAGCTCCTGCGAGCCGGGGGATTTTCTGAAAAAGGAGCCGGTGGTCGTGACGTCGCGCCCGCATCCGATGGCGAGACGGTACCTCACGCTGCCGTTTTTACTCGATCTCACGTCCTACGGCACGAATATCGTCGCGTCGGTCGCGCCGCAGCATGACGCGCTCGCGGAGTATGTCCGGCGCTACATCGACCGTCCCGACGTGGAACACTGCTTTGAAACGCCGGTTTTACATGGTCTGAACGACTATCTGACCGCTTCGGGATACCGCATCTGCTTCATGGCGGAGTATTTTCTGCCGTCGGTCGGATCATTGGAGGCGGCGGGCGTGCGGAACGTCTGCCCGTATCCGACGAAAATACTGCATGGCGCGGATTTTGAAGGGCTGTATATCCCCGAATGGTCGAACGCGCTCTGCGAAGCGCGGAAGGAGCTGGATGTGCTTGGCGTCGGAGCGTATGACGGCGAAAAGCTGATCGGGCTTGCGGCGTGCAGCGCCGACTGCGACACGATGCGGCAGATCGGCATCGACGTTCTGCCGGAGTACCGCCGTCAGGGCGTCGCAAAGGCGCTGGTGACGAAGCTGGCGCTTGAGATCGTCGAAGCGGGGAAGGTCCCGTTCTACTGCGCGGCGTGGTCGAACATCAAGAGCGTGCGCTGTGCGTTGGCGTCGGGCTTCCGTCCGGCGTGGTGTCAGGTAACGGCGAAGAATCTCGCGTACTGTGTGAAGCTCGCCGGGGAGTGAGGGAGAACCGCTCCGGTTCGCTTCTGCAGGAGAGTCTGCGTGAACGGGCTTTTCAAGCGATCCATACGGAAAACGGGCTGGGGACGCTCTGCGTCCCCAGCCCGTTTTGGCGTTATGGTCTTCGCTGTCCGCTGCGGAAAAGCGCCGGACAGCGTTCGACCGGCGAGTCGGTTTTCACCGTAAACGGCGTGAAAGCGCCGTATCGCGTTCGACCGGTGTTATAGTTGCCGAAACAGCCGCACGCCAAGCACGACCGCGCCGAGCAGGATCAGCACCGCGCCGGTCACGCGGTTCAGCGTCTTCGTCTGCGAACGGTTCGCGACGACCGACGCGATGCGCGCCCAGACGAACGTGAAGACTACGCATAATCCGAGCGCCGCCGGGTCGGGGACTCCTCCGAGCGCGAAATGGCTCGCCGCGCCGGTGAACGCCGTGAACGTCATCACGAACACGCTCGTTCCGACCGCCGTTTTCAGCTCATAGCCGAGAAAGGACGTCAGCACCAGCAGCATCATCATGCCGCCGCCCGCTCCGACGAAGCCGCAGATGAACCCGATGCAGGTCCCGCCGAGCATCGACTTGACGATCCGCGTCCTTTTCGGGATCGCTTCCATCGTCTCCTTCGTCGTCATGACCGGCTTCACGATGAATTTCACGCCGAGCATCATCGTCATGAAGACCGAGAAGTTCCCCATCGCCGTGTCGGGCATCCGGCTCGCCGCGAGACTGCCGACCATCGTGAAGCACAGCACGCAGACCATCATCACAAGCCCGTTCTTCACGTCGAGATTTTTGTTTCTGCGGTAGGTCAGCGCGCTGACGGCGCTCGCCAGAACGTCGCTTGCCAGTCCCACGCCGACCGCCTGATACGCGGGCATTCCGAGAAAGGTGATGAGCATCGGTCCGACGATCGCCGCCGCGCTCATGCCGGCAAAGCCCGTGCCGATCCCGGCTCCCGCTCCGGCGAAAAAGCAGACCAGAATTTTGATGAAAAGTTCCAAGGTTTCCTCCGAGAGAAGCGCTGTCCTGCCGGACGGCGCGTTTTGCGCTAAGGCATTGCCGCACAGTTCTGATGGTGCGATTGCGCCGTCAGATTTCCCGTCAGACGAAACAAACCCCGGAAGGCATAGTACCTCCTATGCCGACGGAATTTGTACAGTATGACGGGAAAGATGCAAACAAGCGTGCCATCAAGGCAAAAGCCGTGAATTGTGCGGTATTGCCTTAAATATCAGATTCTCTGCCGGGCGTTCTGCCGTATTTTTTTCGGTACAGACGGATGAAGAACGACAGGTTCGAGAAGCCGGTCGTCTCCGCCGCTTCGGACACGTTGAACTCGCCGCTCTGCAACAGCTTGCGCGCCTCGGTCAGTCTCAGGTTGTTCCGATAGGTCACGGGCGGAACGCCGCAGGTCTCGACGAACAGCCGCCGGAAGCCCGGCTCGCTCATGCCGCACAGCTCGGCGTACCGGCTCACCGGCTGATTCTCCGCGAAATGGGCGCGAAGCTCCGCCAGCGCGGGCTGGAGCTTCGGCGAACCGAAGGGCTGGCGCGTATGAAGCTCCTCGACCGCCCAGAGGATCTCGTACAGCCTGAGCGTACAGTAGAGCGGTTCGGCGGCGGCTTCACGCGATTTTGCGTCGAAGAAGCGTCCGAACAGCTCGCCCGCACCCGGCAGATTCAGCCGGAACGGTTCCGTCAGATCGGCGGGCAGCTCTCCGCCGGAAAGCTCGAACTGGATGATGCCGACCTCGGTCCCGTCCTCGCGGTATTCGCTCATATGGACCGTTCCCGCCGGAAGAAAGACCGCTTCGCCGCAGTCCGCCGTGATCGGCGCGCGGTCGGGTTCGCCGAAGCTGTAAAGCATACAGCCGCGGATGGTATAGAGAAAGGAGTGCTTGAGCCGTCCCGCCGGACAGCTGTTGACCGTCCCCTTGTCCCGTCCGACGACCAGCACGTCGATGCTGTTCACCGAAAAGCACGAGCCGTCGAGGATCATGTATTTTTTCAAAGCCGTCACCGCCTTCGGAACGGATTATACCACAAACGGACGGGTTTGTCAACCGTTCTGCGCGAAATGTGTTAAAAGCAATCGAATCGGTGCTTGAAATACGCGGGGTTCTGTGATAGAATAGTGATAATCACACAGCTTCTGACTGCCTGTCCGGCAGAGAAAGGAATCCCATGCTGTCCTTTAAGACTCTCCCGATCGTCTGCGCCTTTGCGGACGAAAGCGTTCTTCTCGCGTCGCGCGACCTTTCGCGCGACCTCGACCGGCTGACCGGTCAGAGCGGCGCGTTCCCGGTTCTGCCGTCCGCCGACGGCCGCGCGGTGCGTATCGTACCCTTTGAAAACGCCGCTCCCGGCTCCGAAGCCTATCGCGTGCGCGTGGACGAAACCGGCGTGACCATCGCCGCCTCCGACGCGCTCGGCGCGGCGTTCGGCGTATATGCCTTCGAGCGGCGCTGTCTGTCGGTCGACCCGATGACCCGGCTGAACGGTCTGTTCCCGCCCGTCCGCGAAACGGTCGGGCTTGACGATGTTGATTTTTCGTCCGACGGTTCACCGTCGTGCGGGCGGAAGGTGCGCTTCCGCGGCTGGTTCCTCAACGACGAGGATCTTCTGACCGATTTTAAGGGCGGCGGCGGAAAACGGAACATCGACTACCCCTTCTATCAGAACGTCATGCGCACGGATGTGCTTGACATGATCCTCGAAACGGCGCTGCGCTGCGAGATCAATCTCATGATCCCGTCGTCCTTCGTCGATCTCGACAACCCGGACGAGGAAGCGCTCGTGCGGGCGGTCACACGGCGCGGGCTGTACGTTTCACAGCACCACGTCGAGCCGATGGGCGTCTCCTATTTCGCCGCCGGGCATTACATCGAAAAGCACGGCGAAGCGGGCGAGACCGTCTCCTTCGTTCAGAACCGCGCGCGGATGGAGGAGATCTGGCGGTACTACGCGAAAAAATGGGCGGTGTACGGCGATCGGGTCGTCTGGCAGCTCGGTCTGCGCGGCAAGGCGGATCAGTCGGTCTGGAAGGCGGACAAAAGCGTTTCGTCGTCGCCCGCCGAGCGCGGAGAGCTGATCTCCGACGCCATCCGCACGCAGTATGACATCATCCGCGAAACGCTCGGTCACGAGAGCTTTGAATCGACCGCGACGCTCTGGATGGAGGGCGCGGCGCTCTACGGAGCGGGATATCTGACGGTCCCCGACCGGACGATCGTCGTGTTCAGCGACGTCGGATATTCGCAGATGTTCGCCGGCGACTTCTACCGAACGCCGCGGAAGGAAAACGGGCGGTACGGCGTCTACGTCCACGCGGCGTTCTGGGGGCACGGACCGCACCTTGCCGAAGGACTTGACCCGCGCAAGCTGGCGTTCTGCGCGCACGAAGCGTGGCGGATGCGCTCGCTGACCTACTCGATCTGCAACGTTTCCAACGTCCGCCCGGTGCAGCTCGGCGCAAGGCTCCACGCCGAATCGCTCGCCGACCCGGCGGGCTTTGACGCGGAACGTGCGCTGAGCGCTTTCCTTGACGGCGTTTTCGGCGAAGCGGCGGAGAAGGTGAAGGAAGGCTATCGGCGCTACTATGCCGCCATCGCTGATTTCGGCGAGGAAACGCTCCGCGCGTTCTGCGCGAAGAGCGAATTCGACTATCACGAATACGGACCGCTCCCGTTCCCGGCGTTCCCGGCGACCGACGGCGCTCTGCGCGTTTTCGGCATGAGCGCGATGAAGACGGGGAAGCTGCCGGACGGCTCGGAGAAGGCGCTTGAAGAAAGCGCGGGGAAGCTCGAAGCGCTGTCCGCGTACTGGGACGGGCTGTCCGCTTCGCTCGACGGGGAAAAGCGGGCGTACATCGAGCGGTTCCCGGCATTCCAGACGTTCTATCTGCTCGCGCTGACGCGCTGGTGTCTGATGGTCAGCCGCTTTTCAAGTGTGCCGGAAGAAGCGCTCGCCGCGAAAAAAGAGGAAGCCGCCGCGCTTCTCGAAGCCGTGATCGAACGGCGGAAGGTCCTCGAAACGGACGGCTGGGAGGGCTGGCACGACGGCGAGAAAAAGATCGGTCTGCGCATGACGTGCGAAAAAACGCGGCGGTATCCCGAAGCGTAAAGCCGAAACCGCGAGCCGCGCGCCGGAACCGTAAGCTATGCGGCAGAACCGCGAGCCGCGCGCCGGAACCGTGAGCCATGCGGCAGAACCGTGAACCGCGCGTCGGAACCGTGAGCCATGCGGCAGAACCGCGAGCCGCGCGTCGGAGCCGCGAACCATGCGGCAGAACCGCGAACCCTGCGGCGTTCCGGCTGACAGAATCGCGGAACTGCCTGAATCAAACAGAAAGATCCGGGTCCGGACGGCTGTCCGGACCCGGCGTTTTTACAGGTATTTTTCAATGAGTGAGATCAGGTGGCGTCCGATCCTCTCGGCGTAGCGGAGCGTTTCCGCCGCAAGCTCGGGCGGCTGTTTGTTCTGCCATGCGAAGACTTCGAGCGTCAGGTCGCCTTCGTAGCCGATCCCGGCGAGCGCTTTGGCGACCGCGTCCCAGTCGATCTTTCCCATGTAGGGGAGCCAGTGGCGGTCCGACTGATAGTCGTTGTCCTGCACGTGCAGGGCGCGGAGGATCGAAGCGTCCATCGCGGCGACGAAATCCTGCGGCTCATTGCCGGTGATCGAGGCGTGTCCGAGGTCGACGCACGCCGCGCACCACGGCGAGCCGATCTTCGTCACGACGTCGGTCAGCTTCGCGGGCGTATCGAAAACGGCGTCGTTCGGATTGCCCGTGAACAGGTTCTCCACGGCGATATGCACGCCGAACCTTTCGCAGTACGGGATGAGTCCGCGGTAGAACGCGAGGTTGTACGCCGTCGGGTCGGTTCCCGCCGGAGCGCAGACGCGGTGAACGATGGCATGATCCGCGCCGAGGACGGCGGACGCTTCGAGCGAGCGGATGAGCCGCAGATAGCGCGGGTTCGACAGCTCGAACGGATCGTCCGATCTGAGATCGAACGGCGTGTGGGTCTGATTGCAGACGATGCCGAGCGAATCGAGATGCGCACGGAGCGCCTTCGCGCGGTCAAGATAGTCGTCACCGAGCATATCCGTATCGTCCTTCGTCCAGTAGAAGGAGTAGTCGAGCGCGTCAAAGCCGGCTTTGGCGATCAGCTCTGCGGCGGCAGAGTCGCCGAACCGTTCGCGCGGGATGTAGGTTTCGATGGAGAGCTTCATGGCGTCAGTCTCCGAGCGGCTCGCCGTTCTTATCGAACAGCGGGAGCTTTTCAAGGTAGAGGATGTCGTCGCGCTTCGTCGCGTCGCCTTCGGCTAAGATCGCCATGCGCGCGGCGATCTCGCCGCCTGCCATGCGGACCAGTTCTTCGAGCGCGTGGAGCGATTCGCCGGGCGAGATCACGTCGTCGACGACGAGGACGCGCCTTCCCTTCATCAGTTCGACGTCCTTTTCGTCGAGGCAGAGGGTCTGGACGCGGGCGGTCGTGATCGAGCGCACGTCGGTCCGGATGACGTTCTTCATATAGAGCTTGGGCGACTTGCGCGCGAGGATGTAGGTGTTTTTGCCGCTCTGACGCGCCATTTCGTGGATCAGCGGGATGCCCTTCGATTCGGCGGTGAGCATGACGTCGAAGTCGGGCGCTTTTTCGAGCAGCGCTTTTGCGGACGCGACGGTCAGCTCGACGTCGCCGAAGATGACGAACGCGCCGATCATCATCTCGTCGTTCAGCTTGCAGAGCGGAAGCTCGCGCCTGACGCCCGCCACGGTGATGGGGTAGGTTTCCTTCATGATGGAATACGATCCTTTCGTAAAAATTCCGGCAGACGGTCTGCCGCAGTTAAAGGCAGCCTCGGAAAATTCGGGAAGAAGAAAAATAAAACCCGATACTGCGGGTATCGCGTTTTATTTTTTCCGCAGTTTTTATGAATTTTCAAAGGCAGCCATCGATCCATTATACCACACTTTCGCTGCTTTGAAAAGAGGAAACGCGAAATTTCGACAGATTTTCCAGTTCTGCCGGGCAAAAGCCGCGCCGATTCTCGGAATTGTCTCTTTACTTTTGCGCGATAACATGATATACTGTTATCATCAATTCATATTCGGAAGGAAGTTATCATTTGAGTGCGGTTGGAGATTTTCTGAAACGGAAGGATATCGTTTTTTCGGCAAAGCGCTACGGCATCGACGCGATGGCGGCGATGGCGCACGGACTGTTCTGCTCGCTGCTCATCGGCACGATCCTGTCGACGCTCGGCAAACAGCTCGGCATTGAATTTCTCGAAACGGTCGGCGGCTATGCGTCGCAGATGTCGGGTCCGGCGATGGCGTGCGGCATCGGGTACGCGCTGAAAGCGCCGAATCTCGTGCTGTATTCGCTGCTCGCGGTCGGCGCGGCGGCGAACGGCTACGGCGGCGCGGGCGGACCGCTGGCGGTGCTGATCATTGCGATCGTCGCGGCGGAATGCGGCAAGGCGGTCTCGAAGGAGACGAAGGTCGACCTCATCGTCACGCCGTTCGTGACGATCTTCATCGGCGTGTCGCTGTCGGCGCTGATCGCGCCCGCTCTCGGCAAGGGCGCGAGCGCGTTCGGCAGTCTGATCATGAAGGCGACCGAGCTTGCGCCGTTCTTCATGGGCATTCTCGTATCGGTGCTGGTCGGCATCGCGCTGACGCTGCCGATCTCGTCGGCGGCGATCTGTTCGGTGCTGGGGCTGACGGGACTGGCGGGAGGCGCGGCGGTTGCGGGCTGCTGTGCGCAGATGGTCGGCTTCGCGGTGATGAGCTTCCGCGAGAACCGATGGGGCGGACTGCTGTCGCAGGGCGTCGGCACGTCGATGTTACAGATGCCGAACATCGTGAAGAATCCGCGCATCTGGCTCCCGCCGATCCTTGCATCGGCGGTCACAGGACCGCTGGCGACCTGTGTGTTCCGCATGGAAATGAACGGCGCGCCGATCTCGTCGGGCATGGGGACCTGCGGCTTCGTCGGACAGATCGGGGTCTATACCGGCTGGGTCGCCGACGTGGAAGCCGGTGTGAAGGCGTCGATCACGGCGGGAGACTGGGTCGGCATGGCGCTGATCTGCTTCATCCTGCCCGCCGTTCTGACGTGGGCGTTCGGGCTGGTGTTCAGAAAGATCGGGTGGATACGCGGCGGGGATCTGAAGCTCGACTAAGTGTCGTTTATCCTGCCGCCGCGTGCGTCGGGGATCTGAAACCCGACTGATTCAGTATCCCTGCCGCCGCGTGCGGCGGGGATCTGAAACTCGATTAAGTGACGTTTACCTGCCGTCGTGCGCGGGGGCAATCTGAAGCTTGATTAAATGTCGTTTCTCCCGCCGCCGCGGAATCCAAAAATACAGAAGCGCCGAGCGCAGAGATAATCCTCT
>JAZRXB010000352.1:0-6299 GCA_045600005.1 Eubacteriales bacterium
CTCTTCACGGTAAACTGAACGTCCTGCTCTGACAGAACCGCCCTGCCGGACCTTGTGTCCGTCAGTGCGAAATTTTTTCAAAAACCTCTTGACAAACGGGAGAAGATATGATATCATATAGTCACGATATCAAAATGATATCAAATTTGCAGGAGGTACTCATCATGAAAGAAAAGATTCTCAGCAGACGTCAGAACGGTATGCTGGCGTTGTTCCTCATCATTCTCGGTTATCTCGCCGCCATCGCGCTCGTCATTTTCGGCGGGATCGGTCTGGACCGTGCAGAAACGGAAGGTACGGGGCTTGCGTTTCCCGTCACGCTTTTCGTCATCGGTCTTCTCTGGCTTTCCATCGGCTGGATCCCCGCGCTCGGTCTGAAGATCCTCAAGCCGCAGGAAGCGCTCGTCCTGACGCTGTTCGGCAAGTACATCGGCACCCTGAAGGACCCCGGCTTCTACTGCGTCAACCCCTTCTGCACCGCGGTCAACCCTGCCGCCAAGACAAAGCTCAATCAGTCGGGCGACGTGCAGAGCCAGCCGCATGATCTGCTCCGCATCACCAGCGGTCAGCTCACCGCCAACCCGGAAATACTCTCGAATAAGCTCTCCTTAAAGATCATGACCCTCAACAACAACCGTCAGAAGATCAACGATTGCCTCGGCAACCCGGTCGAGATCGGCATCGCGGTCATGTGGCGGGTCGTCGACACCGCGAAGGCGGTCTTCAACGTCGACAACTACAAGGAATATCTGTCCCTCCAGTCCGACAGCGCACTGCGCAACATCGTCCGCATTTACCCCTATGACGTCGCGCCCGGCGTGGATACCACCGGCGACGGCGTTGCCGACGAGGGCAGTCTGCGCGGTTCGAGCGAGGTCGTAGCGGCGCGCATCCGCGACGAGATCCAGCAGAAGGTCTGCGAAGCGGGTCTGGAGATCATCGAAGCCCGCATCACCTATCTTGCCTACGCTCCTGAGATCGCAGCGGTCATGCTCCAGCGTCAGCAGGCGTCCGCCATCATCGACGCGCGCAAGATGATCGTCGACGGCGCGGTCGGCATGGTCGAAATGGCGCTCGAACGTCTCGACGCGAACGGGACCGTTCAGCTCGATGACGAACGGAAGGCTGCGATGGTCTCGAATCTGCTGGTCGTTCTCTGCGGCAACCGCGACGCGCAGCCGGTCGTCAATTCCGGCAGCCTGTATTGATTCATCATGCCGGAGAAGAAACAGGTTCCTCTGCGTCTCTCGGAAAAGCTGTACAACGAGCTGGCGGCGTGGGCGGAGGATGATTTCCGCTCGGTGAACGGTCAGATCGAGTATCTGCTGACCGAGTGTGTGCGTCAGAGGAAGAAGAACGGAAAATACGTATCGGAAGAGCTTGACAAACCGCCAGAGCTTGACGTCAAATAAGAGCACCGGCTTCGGAAACGGATTCCGAAGCCGGTGTTCTTTCGCGTATTTCGGGCAGACCGGATCTCAGTCTGCTTTTTCCCTGAAGATCGCGTCCATCGGGCAGGCGTTCGTGCAGATATCGCAGTCGCGGCACTTCTCCTTATCGACGCTGAACACGCCCTTGTCGCTGATGAGGATGGCGTGGAAGGGACATTCCACCTCGCAGGTGGCGCAGTGAATACATTTTTTCTGGTCGATGATGTGAGCCATATTCTTCTCCTGAACCTTATGCGTTCTTCTCGGCCCTCTTGTGGTGCTTGATCATTCTGAGCTTCACATAGAGCTTCGGCAGATGGTGAACGAGGAAATCCTTCAATGCGTTGCGCACCTTTGCGTAGCCGTCGTGGATCCATACAAGGAACTTATACGGGACCTGTCTGCCGGTGACGCGGTGGTCGAGCCACTTCTCGTATACCCCGCCGATCCCCTTCGGCAGCCTGTACGCCAGCTTGTAGCGCTTGACGAAGTGCATGAAGTAGGCTTCGATGAACAGCACCTGCTCCTCCGGGAACTGCGGCTGAACGAGCGGCACGCGGCGCTGCGTGAAGTCTCCGTCCGGAATGAAACCGGCTTCCTTGGAAATTTCGTAGAGCGGCGTTCCCTCGTAGGGGTAGAAGATGTTCGGGATCACGCGGTCGCTGCGGATGCGGGCGTTGAGCTTGATCGTTTTGAGAGCGCGGTGGATGTCCTCATAGGGAAGACCGATGATGTTGTAGGTCAGCTGCGCGATGCCGTACTTGTGGAACCAGTTCGAGCAGTTGATGATCATTTCGTCGGTCTGATAACGGCGCAGATACTTGAAACGCATTTCGGGGTCGCCGCTTTCCAGACCCATGTCGATGGTGTAGAAACCGGCTTCCTTCATCTTTTTCACGGTCTCCTCGGTCAGGATATCGAAGCGGATGTTGCCGGTGCAGGGCAGTCCGATCTCCTTCTTATAGAGGTCGATGAACGTATCGAACCAGTCGGGGAACATATTGAAGATCGCGTCGCGGAAGTTGATGAACTTGATATACGGATGCTTTTCGAGCAGCGTTTTCAGGTAGAGGATCGCGTTTTCCGGCGAGCGGAAGCGGGCGTAGATCTTCTTGTTCGGATAGACCTTGCGGAAGTTGCCGTTGCCGCAGTAGGTGCAGTTGAAGAAGCAGCCTCGGCTGACGACGACGATCGCGGTGTTGACCTTCGACGATTCGAGATTGTCGAAATCGAACAGGTCGAAGTCCGGGATCGGGATGCGGTCAAGATCGGCGAACAGCGGCGCGATCGGATTGTGCTTGAACGAACCGTCCTCCATCTTGAAATAAAGGCTCTGGATGTTCGTGTAGTCCTCGCCTGCGGACATTTTGTCGCAGAGCTCCAGCTCCGCGTACTCGCCGTCGCCTACGCACACGCAGTCCACGCCGTCGACCGCCAGCACCTCGTCCGGGACCAGTGTGCAGTGGTAGCTGCCGCAGATGATGAAGGCGTCCGGGCAGACCTCCTTCGTCCATTTGATATACTGCTGACAGTCCGGGAACGCGGTCGTGCGGATGGAAAAGCCGATGATATCGTACTCGCCCGCGTCCTTTAAGCGCTGCTTGTAGTCCGCTTCGGTGTGCAGATTCAGAAGATGAAGCAGTCCGACGTGATGACCGCCCTGTTTGAGAACGGCAGAGATCGAAGCAAGACCTTCGCTGTAATTGCCGCCGCTCGTTTTGCGCGCGCAGTCGCGGTCGGTATAATCGGGATACACAAGGAGCATACGCGCCTTGCGTCCCTGAAGATTTTTGAGTTCCATATGATCTTTTCAGCCGTAGGCTGAATCCCTCCGTAAAACATAAACTGTTTAGAATAGTATAACATATTCTTCCCCCGATGTCAAGCGGAATTCCCCCCGCTTTCTCCCGGTTTTTCGCGCGTTCCGCACGGTTTGCGCGCTGACGGTTGACAATCGTCAAAAGGTGCGGTATAATATTCGTGACGGATGTTTCCGCCATCCTTTTTTGAAAGCTGGGGTCATCATGCAGACACTGATCAGTTACGACGAAATGCCGCGCGTCGTGCGGGATTTCGTCAACTATAAGCTCACCGTTCAGGGCAGGTCAAAGAAGACCGCCGACGAATACGCGCTTGATCTGCGCACGTTTTTCCGCTATCTGACCGCGAAGCGTCAGGGGCTGAACCCGTCCTCTCTCGACGAAGACGCCTTCGCCGCCATCGACGTCAGCGGCGTCACGCTCGACGAGATCGCCGCCGTCACGCCGTCCGATATCTACGATTTTCTGTATTACACGCTGGAAAACCGCAGCAATCAGTCCGCCGCGCGCGCCAGAAAGCTCTCCGCGCTCAAGAGCTTCTACAAATACCTCACCGTCAGCATGAAGCTCATCGAAAACGACCCGACCAAGAACATCGAGGGACCGCAGAAAAAACCGTCGCTCCCCAAATATCTCTCGCTCGAAGAAAGCGAAGCCCTGCTCGAAGCCGTGACAAACGACGCAGAATCGAAGACCCGCGAGCGCGATTTCTGCATTCTGACGCTTTTCCTCAACTGCGGGATGCGTCTGTCGGAGCTGGTCGGCATCAGTCTGAACGACATCGACTCGAATTACGAGAGCCTTCGCGTTCTCGGCAAGGGCGCGAAGGAACGCATGGTTTACTTAAACGACGCCTGCCGGGACGCGCTGTCGCGTTATCTGCCCGTCCGCGCCGCAGACGAGGTGCAGATCAAAGACAAAAACGCGCTCTTCCTTTCCTCCCGTCACACCCGCATCAGCAACAAGACCGTTCAGTGGGTCGTATATAAATATCTGAAACTCGCAGGACTGGAAAACAGGCACTTTTCAACGCACAAGCTCCGCCACACCGCCGCCACGCTGATGTATCAGTCGGGCGAGGTGGACGTGCGGGTCTTGAAGGATATCCTTGGTCACGAGCAGCTGAACACCACGCAGATCTACACCCATGTCAGCGACGAGCACATGAAGCAGGCGATCGCCAGCAACCCTCTTTCCTCCTATCGTCCTGATAAAAAGTCACATTCTAACATTTCAAACCCGGAAGACGAGGACGCCGAAGAGGAAGAATCCGATTGAATTTTGTTGAATGCATCCAAATCGCGGCTTCTATTTTGGTCTATATGCCAATTATTTCACTCGGACAATTATTTTCTGCATAAAGTATTGACATCCGTGTCGAATTGTGTTATACTATTAGACGTGAACGGAACCCCCGCTCACAGGCTTCTTATATTTATACTTTCTTTTCTTTTCCTTTCTTTTTAACGGCAGGAGGGTGCGCAAGCTCCCTCCTGTTGTTTTGCCGCGGTTCGCTTTCGGGAGTCCGAAAACGGTCCGGACCGGCCGCCGTACACAAAGTCCGCCGCTTGCAATTTTCCATGCTGAACCGTTTTTTTCATCTATCCCAAAGGCGCCCGCACCGTCCGGTTCTCTCTGCAAATCGTCCGAAAAACTTTCGTTTGAAGCATGAAAATTCTCCGAAATACCGAGTAAATTTTTACAAATCCGCTTGCAATTTTCAGGATACTGTGTTATAATATTATTGTAAAATTATTATGATGATAAAAGGAGAGTGGGTGCGAAAAGCTCCCACTCTTCTTTGTGCCGTATGACACGGCGTCATCATACGAATCTCTCAAACAAAGGACATGATTTCCGATGAAAAAAAGCAACTCCTCCAAGAACATCGTCTACACCGTCCGTGAAGCGCTGGAGCCGGTGATCGAAGAGCTGGGATATGTCGTCTGGGACATCGAATATGTCAAGGAGGGCGCGGATCACTTTCTCCGCTTCACCATTGACAGCGACGAGGGCATCACCATCGACGACTGTGAAAAAGTCCACCGCACCATCGACCCGCTGCTCGACGAGCTGGATCCCATCGAGGATCCCTATCACCTCGAGGTTTCCTCCCCCGGTCTGGAACGGGATATCCGTTACGACTGGCACTTCGAGGTGCTGACCGGCGAAAAGATCGAGCTGCGGCTCTTCGCTCCGATCGAAGTCTATCCGGACAGAAAATCCTTTGTCGGATCTCTGAAAGGATACGAGGACGGCGTGATCGTTCTCGACATCGACGGCACGGAATACCGCGTCCCGCACGAAGCCGTATCCAAAGCGAAAACTGTTTATGATTTCGATTGAGAAAACAGAAAGGTTTGGTTCCGAAAAATGAATTCCGAGTTATTTGAAGCCCTTGAGCTGCTCGAAAAGGAAAAGGGCATTTCGACCGATTATATGCTGGAACGGGTCGAAGCCGCGCTCATCAGCGCCTACAAGCGCGAACGCGACGGTCTTTCCAACGTCCGCGTCGAGATCGACAAGGACGCGAAGGACATCAAAATGTTCGAGCAGAAAAACATCGTCGAAGAGGTCACGGACCCCGCGACCGAAATCACTCTCGCCGAAGCGATCAAGGTGAATCGCCGCTACACGCTCGGCGGCGTATGCGAGACCGAGCTGAAGCCCAAGAACTTCCGCCGTCTCGCCGCTACCACCGCCAAGCAGGTCATCATTCAGGGCATCCGCGAGGCGGAACGTTCGATGATGATCAAGGAATACCTCAACAAGAAGGAAGAGATCATCACCGCCATCGTCGACAAGGTTGACCCCGAAAACGAGGACGTCCTCGTCGATACCGGCACGTCCAAGGTCTACCTCAAAAAGAACGATCAGATCCCGGGCGAACGCTTCGTAGTCGGCGAACACATCAAGGTCTACGTCACCGAGGTCATGAAGGAAGCCGTCAAGGGGCCGTTAGTTTCCCTCTCCAGAACCGCGCCGGGACTCGTCAAGAGACTGTTCGAGCTTGAGATCGCCGAGATCCAGGACGGTGTGGTCGTCATTC
>JAZRXB010000353.1:0-6456 GCA_045600005.1 Eubacteriales bacterium
CTTCGGGACATCATGACATGCCTCTCCTCGGAGGAACAAAAGCAATTTGAAAATTATTGTGAGCGGCTGCTTGCCGCCGCGGAAAAACTGACAAAAAACGGAGTAAGGCGCTGATGACTCACGAAAACAAAGCATCGGCAATCGAAACCTTCAAAACCGATCCGATCCCGAGGATCGTCATAAAAAACAGCATTCTGGCGCTGATTGCCATGATCATGGTGATGGTGTATAACCTTGCCGACACGTTCTTCTTAGGACTTACGCATAACGATCTGATGGTCACGGCGGCGTCCTTCGCCACGCCGCTGTTCATGATCTTCATGTCGCTCGGGACGCTGTTCGGCGCGGGCGGCACATCGGTCATCTCCCGCGCTCTCGGCGAAGGAAAGAAGAGAATACGCCAAGAAAACCTGCTCGTTCTGTATGTGGGCGTGCGTCGCTTTCTGGTCCGGCGTCTTCTCGATGATCTCCATCCGCTTCTCGTCCATCGTCCGCACCGAAGGCGAAGCGATGAAAGCCATGACGGGGACGCTCGTCGGCAATCTGCTCAATATGATCCTCGACCCGATCTTCATTCTCGGCTTCAAGTGGGGCGTGGTCGGCGTGATCGGCATGGTGCTGATGGGCGTATTTGCGGCAAAGCTCGATTCGGCGGACGTGCGCTCCAACTGGATCGAACAGCTGACCAATGCCGCCGCACAGGCGGCGATATTTGCGGGGATCCTGTTTCTTCTCTGAAAAGATCAGAGGGACTGAAACAGGCAGCGGCATAGTCATATCCGCCCTGACCGATCTGCGGCGGTCTTAAACGGTTTGTCTGTTCTTAACGACAAAATTGCCGACGGTATCGTTCACAGTACCCCGAACCGTATCGCCGTCTGTATCAATAAGCAGAATTATTCCCACCACATCATCAAACAGACGGGCGTCATGAACGTCAACTGTCTGTCTGTCGATGCTCCGTTTTCCGTTTTTGAGGTATTCGGCTTCAGGAGCGGCAGAATGACCGATAAATTCGCGGACTGGGACGTGCTTCGTTCGGATAACGGACTCGTTTTCCTGCCGAAATATATCAATTCGTTCATGTCCTTGAAGGTCGAACAGTATGTTGACCTTGATACGCACGGTATGTTCATCTGCTCCGTTACCGAAGCCCGTGTGATATCCGACAAGGAAACGATGACCTACGCCTATTATCAGAACAACGTCAAGCCAAAGCCGCAGACCGAAGGCAAAAAGGGTCACGTATGTAAGATCTGCGGATATGTTTACGAGGGCGATGAGCTTCCCGAAGATTTTGTCTGCCCGCTGTGCAAACACGGAGCAGCCGATTTTGAACCGATCGAATAAAGAAGTCAGATGAACTGAGAGCGTATATCCTTTCCGCCTCACGGTTCATTTCTCCGATCGGTTCTGACACTCTGATAAGGTCAGGACAGCCGGAGCCTGCCGCGCATCCCGCGCGGCAGGCTCCGGCTGTCGTTTTGATGTTTATTTCCTTCTGACCGGATGCCGGATGACCGTTTTCCGTTTTTCCGGCGGGACCTTTCTCGCGTCGGAAAGGTAGATCTCGTGATGAATGCGCATATCGGAAAAATCGTTTTCATATCCGTTTTCGGAAAGATACGCATCCATCAGCCTGACCGTCTCCGGTTCATCGTCATAAGCTCCCGTGTGCATGATCTGGACGCAGAGCCCCTCGTCGATCGTCAGAAATTCGGCTCCCGAACAGTCGAGTTTTTTCTTTTTTTCAGCCGTTTCCACTGCCCAGTCGAAGTCCTTTTCCGTAATGAAATCGGGCAGACGGATCACGGAGATCCAGCAGAAAGCGGATTTGTCGCTGTAATCGACCCCATCCACGCCTTCCTGCCGCCAGAAGGCTTCCAGCGGAGGAACGACATAATCGAAGAACCCTTCGATGCGGTGATCGGTCCTGTTACTCATTTTCAGCGTGTAGGCGACGGCATACAGAACGCCGATCGCCTTCTGATAAGCGCCGCCCTCCTCGTTGGGATCGCCTTTGCCCCGGACGGCGATGTAGTTTGCCCTCGGAACGTTCACGATCTCCGGTCTGTTCTTCGGCATATAGAATTCCCTGTATTCTTTTTTGAAATCAAACGGCACTTTTCAGTCCTCCGAATCGTTTTTTGTCGTTCCTCTTTACTCATGTTTTCCCCGCAGACGGCTCGGAGCGGTCGTGAGACCGTTCAGTTTCCTTCTCTGATCCCGTCGATCAGCGTGTTCAGAAGCGCTTTCAGATTGGCCTCGTTCGAGGAATAGGTGGACATCCATTCGCTCTGATTATTCAGAATGCACTTGCGGAACATCGAGTAAGTCACCGTTCCGAGATTGTCGGTGAAAATGCGTCCGAAATCCCAGACCGTCGACGCGCGCAGGATATCGTACATCTGCGAAGCGTAATCATCCGACGAATACTTGACCTTCAGCGCGACCTCGAACAGCGCGGGCGAGACCGTCCGGTATCCGGCAGACGCCATCGCTTCGAGAACAGCCGCCGACATGGCAGGGTCGTTTGCGTCGAGCGGGATGCCGAACAGGTTGAACGGGAAGGACAGGCAGGTGTAGTATTCGCTCTGCTTTTCGTCGTACTTCGGCAGCGGCAGGATGCCGTAATTGAAGTCGGCGGTGCGCAGGCTCTTGCTTGCGTAGCTGACGTATTTGATCGTGTACAGGCTTCTGCCGTTCTGGAAATGCGAGTTGTAGTTTTCGAGCTTTTCGTCCGAATAGAAGCCGTCGTCCGTCTCATAGAGGAACGTATTGACCTTGACGATCAGGTCATGCACCTTTTCACTGCTGAGGTCCTTGGAGATCTGCGGAATGCCGTCCGCGTCCAGATCGGTCGTGCGCAGTCCCGACGCAAAATACAGCGAATCCGGGAAAACGCCCGCGATCTCAAAGCCGTACTGATCGTCAAAATCCTTCTTCTGGTTGCCGTTCAGGTCCTTATAAACGCCCTTGGAATCCGTGAAAACGCGGTCGAGCGTCCACGTGCCGTCTAAAACCGCCTGATACGGTTCGGTGAGACCGTAGTCCGTCATCAGCGATTTGTTGAAGTAACAGCCGTACATATAGTAAATGAAGTTCGGCGAGATATCGCCCGACGCGATATAGAGCTTGTCGCAGACCGTCGCCTGCGTCAGCAGCTTCTCCGACCACCACGGCTTGGAAAAGTCGAGATACGGCAGAGAGTTCAGATCGCAGAGCATCGCGTTTGCCGTCAGGTGCGTCATCGCCATCGAATAGCCCGACACGATATCATACGCATGGTCGCCCGCCATGACGCTTGCGCCAAGCTTTTCGGCGAAGGTCTTGCGGTTGTCCCACGCGCCCGGTTCTTCGCGGTACGCGAATTCGACGTTCAGCCGCTCGCAGACGTCGGCGTTCCGTTTCCAGATCGCGTCGTTGACGATATCGCCGGTCTGTTCCTCCACGTAGCACTCGCCGGAGCCGAGATAATCCGCGATAAAGAATGTGATGGTTTTGCCGCCGAAATCCAGCTCGGGAAGCGAATCCGGCTCAAACGGATCGTCCTCCGCCTCCGTGTCCTGCGGCGAAACGGAAGGGTCGTCTCCCTGTGTGGTATCGGACGACCCGGTGGAGGTACTGCCGCACGCGCTCATCGACAATAACAGCAGAGCGAGCAGTGCGGAGATGATTCTGTTCTTATTTATAAAAGCTGTTCCTTTCCGAAATATTGCTGCTGTGACAGCATTGCCCTGTTTCCATCATAGCACAATGGTTTTCACTTGTCAAGACTTTCGGACAAATAATCGAAAAAGCGCAAAGCCGGCAAAACGGCAGTACCCTCTCCCGCGTCCGGCCGATAAAACGCCGCTGTCATAAAGCTCCGCGTGTTTTTAGGCGAAAACGCCGTTCCGGTCAAAGCGATGAAAATACTCCCGCAAACGAACGCGGGAGCGTCCGTTTGCGGGAGGTTGCTCTCTGCCCGTATGTCTTTTCAGTTGACCAGCACTCCGCCGATCTCAAACTCGCCCTCGCCGGTCAGCTCGATCGTGACGGCGTGCTTCCCCGCTTTGAGACCCTGACAGAGGAGAATATCCTTCGGATTCTGGGACGAGCCGTCGCCGGTCACGTCCTTGATCTTCTCTCCGTCCACCGTGACCGAAATGATGCCGAACCCCGGCGCTCTGCCGAACAGCAGACCGAGATCGGTCCCCTCAAAGGTGAAGGTGAAGCGGCTTCCGACCTGATCGGCGTGGATGCGCCCGCCGTAGCGCTTGCCCATCCACGAAAAGGCGGCGTCCTTCTGCATTTCCCAGCCGCTTGCGTCGGTCATGACAAGCTCGCCGGGATAGATCATGTGCGCGTTCAGCATCGGGTCGGTCAGCGGTTCGGGCAGAGAATGCGCCCTGACGCTCACCTCACGCTCGGTTTCGGGGAAATCGGCGAGGATCGAAGCCTCGATGATCTTCGCGTACAGCGCGTAACCGGCGTCGGCGGGATGAACGCCGTCGGCAAAATAATCCTCAAACGCTTCCCCGGTCGCCGCGAGATGGGCATAAACGCGGTCGGACAGCATGACCGTCATCAGACCGTAGTGCGCGGCGGCGTCGATGTGCGCCTGCATCTGCGGATAGATCGTCCGGGCGGTCGAGCTGTCAAAGGTCAGCACGTAGAGGATATCGCAGTTCGGATTGACCGCATACGCCTTGCGAATCAGCGTTTCGGAATTGCGCAGCGTTTCTTCATAGCTGATGCCGTTGTAATGGTCGTTGATGCAGCATTCGATCACGAAAAGGTCAGGCTCCTTCACCGCCATTTCCCGGTCGAAGCGGAAAGCGGACAGATAGGAGCCTGTGCCGCCGATAGACGCTCTGGTGGAATTGATCTTCGCGCCGCAGGTATCCCCGAACCATTTATTCAACAGCGAGACCCACGATCTTGTCTCCGGGTCGGTGGAACGGTAGCCGTCCGTCACCGAACCGCCGGTATAGACGATGTTCAGCTCTTTGTCGTTTTTCAGTTTCGCATAGGTGTTCGATAGGCAGTTCAGCTGATGCAGCTCCCCGTTCATGGTATATTTTTCGTCGAGCGTTTTCGTGTCGGCTTTCAGGATATTTCTGAGTGCGTCTGCGCAGACGGATATCGGCGCGCCGAGCGTGTTGGTCGTCAGCGTAATGCCGTCGGAACCCGAACGAATGGAATAAGTGAAGAAATCGTCGTCGACCGTGTAGCACAGACGGATGGCGGGAGAAGCCGCCAGATCGTCCGTGACCTCCGGTCTGACTCCGGTCATGTGCATCAGATACTCCGCAAGCTCACCGGAAATCACCGCGTCGTTCGGGTTGGCGGCGATCTTCATATCGGACAGGCGCACGCCGTCGACGACCGTATCGGCAAGAGGATATTCGCCGCGGTGATAATAGGGCTTCGAGGGGACCGAAATGACCCCGTCCGCGAAGCAGTTTTCAATGAACCAGTCGACGGCGGCGGAGGTCGCGTCGGGAGTACCGCCGACGATCGCCAGTCTGCCGTTTTGGAAGGAGATGCAGAAGTCCTCGCATAACAGTCCCTCCGCGTCCGATTCTGGACGGTTTGTGGAGCCGACGAGGATCTCGGACGTACCGGTCGGGACCTCCTGACCGCGCTTGACAAAATCCGTGCCGATCTGCATCCCCAGCGCCGTTCTGAGACGGACCGCGGCGGAGCTGGTCACGCCGTCCGTAACGTCGGGACGGATGACCGTATAGGCGTCTGCATTTTCAAGCGGCGTCATTTCGGGCAGAGCTTCGCCGCCGCAGGACGCGAGGGCGAAAAACAGGAAAAGGGGCATAAGCCAGAGCAGCGTTTTTTTCATGGTGATAGACTCCCGGTTGTAATAATTGGTTTCCTTCATTTTAATATAAGCTGTCGTTTCACGTTTTCAGCCGCGAAAGCGCGGACGGTCCGCGTCCGACGGTTCCCGACAGAAAACATTGTAGCAGACTTTCCGTCATAATTCAAAGGGGAAATTGTAACTTTTCAGAAAATCGGACAGCAGGAGCGCGGCGAACGTTTCGTTCTTCCCTTTTCCGAAGCCGCGCCGTTTTGCCCGTCATGGTATCCGTCAGGCGATCTGTACATTATTGCTATTGTATAAGGTGTTTTTTGGGCGCACATATCCAAGCGGTACCGCTTGACATTTTCCGGCTTTCGTGATACAATACGATCAGTGATATATACTGTCCGCATAATAAAAAATACTAGCCGATTGTTTAATGCTTTGAGATGACAAACGTTATAATAAAATCCGTTTTTATGTCGGCTTTGCCGACATAAAGACACCTCTAAGGCGAGCCCTCGCGCCGAAATGGGGATAGCTGACAAAACAAGTTTTGACAGCCGCGATAAGCGCGAGTACCGATTGTAAAACGCAGTTTTACAATCGACTATAAAAAATACATAAAGGAGAGATTGCCATGAACGCCAGAAAAC
>JAZRXB010000354.1:0-6371 GCA_045600005.1 Eubacteriales bacterium
AAGGTAAACGGAGAAGCCATGACGGAGTTCCTTTCTTTTTCGGCAGCCGATTGTAATACTGCGTTTTACAATCGGCTGGCATTTTCAGGCGTTGGGGTAACGCGCTTCGAGGATCGACTTCACGACCGGCTCGATCACTTCCGCCATGCGGTAGAAGCCGAGGTCGTTCGGATGGCAGCAGTCGCAGGTGCAGAGGTGGCGGTCCTTCTCGCCGAAGAAGGTCTCGCCGTCGATGAACCAGACATTCCGGTCGCCGGCGGAAACGGCGTTTTCGTAGGTGCGGCGGATGACCTCGCGGCGGCGGCGGTTGTCGGGAGAATAGTCGAAGTCGGGCTTGGTCAGAATGACGACCGGCAGATCGGGATCCTTTTCGCGGATGCGCTTGAAGAACGCTTCGTGCGTCTTTTCGAGATGCTCGGCGGACGGAGCGTTGTGGTCGTAGTCGTAGACGAAGACGCTCATCGGGATCCCGGCGATCAGGTCCGCCATTTCGGGCTCGCCGCGCGCCGCGCCGGAGAAACCGTAGTTATAATAATCGGCGTCGAGATGGTTCGAGAGGATCGCGTTGTAGACGTTGGTCATGCGCTGGCAGCAGCCGCCCTCGGTGATCGACGAGCCGTAGAACAGCATGGCGGGATAACGGTAGGGCGTGGGCGCTTCGACGTTCGCGTCGTCGTCGAATTCGACCGAGAAATCGGCGATGATCTCGTTGCGGGGAAGGAAGATCGTGACCTCCTCCATATCGCCGCTCTTATAGAAGGTCTTTTCGGCTTTTTTCGTGTTGTAGTCGGGCGGCGTGACGAGACCCGCGAAACGGGCGTTTTTCCGCTCGCCGATCATGATGTTGGCGGACTGGCAGGCGAACAGCGCCATGCCGATATCGGGCGACAGCGTGGCAAGCTCCATGCTCACTCTGAATTTCTTCGCGTCGGTGCGGAAGCAGACGCGCGCGCCGGGACAGCGCCTGCCGAGAAAGGCGAGGCTTTTCACCTTTTCGCGGACGTCGGCGGGGACCCGCTCGAGCAGACCGTTTTCGGCGTAGAAGGGCAGACCGTGTAATTCGAGCGGCGCGTCGCAATAGCGGTAGGTTTTCATGACAGGACCACCTTTCCTTGAACTGCGGCAGTTCCTGAGGACAGGCGGGAGCCGCAGAACGAGAAGTCTGAAATTTGTTGCCGAATGTTAAGGAAACGCTGAATGAGGTTGATCTCGGCGTAAAAACGCCATGAATTCCAGCATTTTTACGCCGAAATCCCGATTTGATCAGCGTATCCTTATGGCTTCCGGATGATAAGCCAACACGATTCTATCACATTCTGCCGATATTGTCAAGAGAATCCGCCGGTTTGCGGAATAAAAACGCGCGTCCGGTTTGACGGACGCGCGGTCGGTTTTATTTCATCAGCGCGTTTTTCACGGCGGTGAACAGGCCGGCTTTCACATTGTCTGCCAGAATGCCGTAGACGACGTACTGTCCGACGACCTCGCAGCTTGCCTTCGCCACCTTCGGATATTCCTCCGGCATATATTCGGGCATCCACGAGTCGACGCGGAGCTTCAGATAATTCTTCACCGTTTCCTCAACGTTCTTCACGCTGTCCATGTCCGGCGCTTTGAAAATGCCGTACTCGTCCGGATACGCGCCGCTGACGCCGACAAAATAGCTGTCAAACGCGGCGGGATCGATCTCCATCATGCCGCGCACATAATCGTCGCCGGGGTTCACGTAATTGCCCGCGTCCGGCAGGACGGCGCTGACGGCTTCGACCAGCTCGGAGACCGGCACATCGTTTCGATAGGAGCTTCCGCCGCAGGAGACGGCGAGCAGGCAGAGGGCGGCGAGAACGAGACAGAGTAATTTTTTCATGATTCGTTTCCTTTCTTTACGTTCAGATCGGCTGTTTATCAGTCAAGCCATGCGTGCGTGCGGAGATTGTTGAGGACCAGCTGGTACGATTCGCCGGTCAGGTGCATTCCGTCGCCGTTCTGAGCGGATTCGGGCAGCCAGCCGTCCGTGCCGCGCAGGATCGAGTTCGAGTCGATGTATTTCACGCCGCTTTCGGCGGCGACCTCAAGGATCCAGCGGTTGGCTTCGTCGATCTTTTCGTTGTTGATGCTGTCAAGCTGCTTGTAGGAGGCCGCGACCGGGTAAATGGAATTGCAGATGATCTTCGTGTCGGGGCTGACCTTCTTGGCGGAGTCGATGATCTTTTTGTATTCGGACTTGAAGAAATCCTCTTTCATGAACGAAACGCCGTTGACGCCGAGCGTGATGACGAAATATGCCGGTTTTTTCGCGGCGAGCGCTTCCTCGATGGTGATCTCCGTGTCCTCGTCGGGATACCAGATCTTCACGAAGGAAGCCTGCGAGAGGGTCAGCGTGCCGTTGGAGGGCGTCCAGACCTGTTTGGTGCTTTTGCCGCCGTTCAGAACGCCGTAATAGCGCATTCCGTAGGTCGTCGAGTCGCCGAGGAAAACGAACTTTCCGATATAGTCGGGACC
Organism: Eubacteriales bacterium; assembly: GCA_045600005.1. GTDB lineage: Bacteria > Bacillota > Clostridia > Oscillospirales > CAG-272 > Flemingiibacterium. The sequence goes on from JAZRXB010000354.1 coordinate 2,503, forward strand.
GGCGTCCTCGGTCTTGCCGAGCACCGTGTCAGGATATTTGGCGAGCAGAGCCGCGACGTCTTCTGAAACGTTGGCAGCCGGCGCGTCGACCTTGGGGCCGGTATAGGCAGGCGTGGTGACGACGGGCGCGGCCGATGTGACGGGCGAAGCCGATGTAACGGGCGCAGTCGGCGTCACGGGAACGGACTGGGAAGCGCCGGACGTCTGACCGCCGGACGGCGACGGAATTCCGGAGGTCTCGGGTGAGACGGATGTGTCGGACGAAACCGGAACCGATTCGGATTGGTCGGTCGAATCGGCGGGACGCTCCTTTTCGCCGGAGAAGGAAACCACGATGAGGATGATCAGCGTGACAAGCACGACAAAAATTGCCGCTGCCACCGTTTTATACAGGAAAAGGTCGTTGTTACGGTCGTTCTGCATGATGTGACTCACTTTTTCTTTCCGAAAAATTCGCCGAACTGGGCTTCATATTCAAGCTCTTCGGTGTTTCTGTTCTTTTTGATGCTGCGGATGATGAGGACAACGAACGCGATGACGAGATAAAGGATGACGAAGACGCCCAGCCGGACGAGCAGAACGGGCAGCTGCGTCCACGCGCCGGGGATCACGATAAACAGGATCGCATACGCCGCGAACGTGCCGAGGAAGTGAAGGACCAGCCGCACCGACAGCGAATAACCGTCGAGCCGCAGGATCGGATTCATCGCCGAAACGATCAGGCACGCGAGAAAGATCAGCGCGGCGGAGGACAGGCTCAGGTACTTTCCGACCCCGCCGCCTTCGGCCGGCGCCATTTCTCCGTAGCCGGTAGCGGCCAGCAGCAGAAGAAACTGGACGGCGGTGAAGTAAACGCAGGCGTCCGATATGATCTTGAAAATTTTTCTTGACAGGCTCATGGCACGTTTCTCCCGTTGAGGTTTTTGCGTTAAAATCGAATCAATCCTTATTCTATCACATTTCTTCGGCTTTTTCAACAGGAAGACGAAAATGTTTATAAAAGCGTCACTTTTTGCTAACATTTTCCGCCGCTCGGACCGGACTCTGCCTGCCGGGAGGACAGAGACGGCGCTGTCTGAGCCGTTCCCCGTGTTTTCAGCGAAAAGAACGCAGATGAAAATGAACGTTTCCGAAAAAAGTTCTTAAATTTACGTATAACGATTGACTTTTATGAATATTGGATGTATAATAATGTATACCTCTTATATATTGTATGGGACAGTCTCTGACTATTCGGGAAAAAGAGAATAAAACCGGTCCCTGCGGGAATCGCGTTTTATTTTTCCGCGGCTTTTGTGAATTTTCAGACCTGCCGCATTTCGGACTCTGCTGTCTGTCGGCAAGTTTCATACGGAAACTCTGTTTTTGCTGAAAGGGAGCTTTCGCCGTGCGAAAGCTATGGTTATAAAATCTTATGGAAGATTCTGTTACCGTGATCTCCTCCCGCCCCGCCGCGCGGGAATTCGTTTTCGGTCTTCTCTTTGCCAAAGCGTTCGCGCCGGGAGAGGATCCCGATCATGTCTGGAACGTCGAAACGCTCAACGCCGGTCTTGAGGCGGGCGAGCAGGGCGACTACATCCGCCGCGTCTTTTTCGGCGTGACGGACGGACTTGCCGGGATCGACGAAAAGATCGAAAAGGCGGCGGTCGGATGGGCGCTGTCCCGTCTGTCCCGGACCACGCTGACCATCATGCGGCTCTGCGTCTTTGAAATGACCTCGGTCGACGACGTGCCCAAGCGCGTCGCGCTGAACGAGGCGGTCGAGCTTGCCAAGAAGTACGATGACGACAACGCGCCCGGTTTCATCAACGGCGTGCTGAACGCCATTGCCAAAACGCTTCCCGACCGTCCCTGCGACCAATGAAGCGCTGCTATATCGGCGTCGACACCTCGAACTATACGACGTCCTGCGCGCTGTTTGATGCGTCGGAGGCGCGTTTTCTGTCGAACGTCAAGTGTCTGCTCGGCGTAGCCGAGGGCGAACGGGGACTCCGGCAGAGCGACGCGGTGTTCGCGCACGTGAAGAATCTGCCGTCGGTGACGGCAGAAGCGCTGGAGGCGCTGGAACCGGAAACGCTTTCCGCCGTCGGCGTATCGTCCGCGCCGCGGGACAGCGAAGGGTCGTATATGCCCTGCTTCTTAGCGGGCGTATCCGCGGCGTCCGCGCTGGCGAACGCGGTGAAAAAGCCGCTTCGCACCTTCTCGCATCAGGCGGGACACGTCATGGCGGCGGTCTGGTCAAGCGGTTCGCCCGACCTGACGGAACGGGATTTCATCGCGTTCCATGTGTCCGGCGGAACGACCGAAATGCTGCTCGTTCGTCCTTTCATGGGAGCGGACGGTTTTCGTTTTTCCATCGAAAAGCTCGGCGGCACGCTCGACCTCAACGCGGGTCAGGTCATCGACCGCACCGGCGTGAAGCTCGGACTGCGGTTCCCGTGCGGACCGGAGCTTGAAAAGCTGGCGCTTTCCTGCACGGAAAAACCGATGCGCGCAAAGCTGTCGGTACGCGGCTGCGAATGCAATCTGTCCGGCGCCGAGAACATGACGGAAAAGCTGATCGCCGACGGGAAAAGTCAGGCTTATGCCGCCGCTTTTCTCTTTGATTTTGTGGGAAGAACGCTGACCGAGCTTGCGAAGAACGCGCTTGCCGAACGTCCCGGACTGCCGGTGCTGTTCGCGGGCGGCGTGATGAGCAATTCGATCATCAGGGGAATGCTGGCGCGTCAGAGCTTCGACGCGCGGTTCGCCGAGCCGAGATTTTCGAGCGACAACGCGGCGGGAACGGCGCTTCTTGCGGCTGCCGCGGAGGAGGGATTCGGATTCTGGAACAGATGACGAAGGAAGACCGCCGTCCGATCCTGACGGTGGCGCAGCTGAACGCTTACTTAAAGCAGCTGGTCGAAGGCGACCGTCTGCTCGCCGGCGTCTGGGTCAAAGGCGAGATCTCGAATTTTACCGATCATTATAAAACGGGTCATTTTTATTTCACGCTGAAGGATCCCGACAGTCTCATCCGCGCGGTCATGTTCCGCAGCGCGGCCGCAAAGCTGAAATTCCTGCCGGAGGACGGCATGAAGGTCATCGTCCGCGGACGGGTCTCGACCTTCGTGCGCGACGGTCAGCTCCAGCTGTATATCGAGGGAATGGAGCCGGACGGCGTGGGTTCGCTCGCTCTGGCGTTCGAGCAGTTAAAGCGGAAGCTCTCCGCTGAGGGTCTGTTCGACCCGGCGCGCAAGCGTCCGCTGCCGAAGATCCCGTCGCACGTCGGCGTGATCACGTCTCCGACCGGCGCGGCGGTGCGAGATATCGTCAATATCACCGGCAGACGGTTCCCCTTCGCAAGGCTGACGCTTTACCCGGCGCTGGTGCAGGGGACCGAAGCGCCCGCTTCGCTGATCGCGGGCGTGCGGTATTTCAATGAAAACTCCGACGCGGACGTGCTGATCATCGGACGCGGCGGCGGCGCGGCGGAGGATCTCTGGGCGTTCAACGACGAAGCCCTCGCGCGCGAGGTGGCGGCGAGCCGGATCCCGGTCATCTCCGCCGTCGGTCACGAGACCGATTTCACCATCTGCGATCTCGCGGCGGATCTGCGCGCGCCGACTCCTTCGGCTGCCGCAGAGCTTGCCGTGCCGGATTTCAGCGAGATCAGAGGCCGGCTTGACAGTCTTTCTCCGCAGAACATGTATGCAAGTCTTGCCGGGCTTGCACAGAGAGCCGGACTTACTGCTGGAAGACTGATGGATGCGGCGACTGCTGCAATAGACAGCAGGCTTGCAGATGAGAGTCATCGCCTTCAGATGATAAAGCTTGAGTGCGATCTTTCCAATCCCATGAATCTGCTCGGAAGCGGTTATGCAGTAGTC
>JAZRXB010000355.1:0-9055 GCA_045600005.1 Eubacteriales bacterium
CGTCATACTGTACAAATTTCGTCGGCATAGGAGGTACTATGCCTTCCGGGGTTTGTTTCGTCTGACGGGAAATCTGACGGCGCAATCGCACCATCAGAACTGTGCGGTAATGCCTTAAACAATCGGCTATCGTTTCATGCCGGAAGGAGGAAAGCCATGCCGGACAAACAGACCTTTGACGAGCGCCGGGCGGCGCTGCTTGAAAAGGCGAACTCGCTGCCGCTGCGGCCGGGCGTCTATATCATGCGCGATAAAAACGACCGGGTCATCTACGTCGGAAAATCCCGCGCGCTGAAAAACCGCGTCTCACAGTATTTTCACGAGGCGGCGCATCACAACGAGAAGACGAGCCGCATGGTGTCGCAGGTCTTCCGGTTCGACTATATCCTGACCGATACCGAGATCGAGGCGCTTTCGCTTGAAAACAGCCTCATCAAGCAGTACACGCCGAAATACAACATCAAGTTAAAGGATTCCAAATCCTATCCCTATATCCGCATCACGGTGAACGACCCCTATCCGCGCATCACCGTCACCAGAAAGAGACTGGCCGACGGCGCGCGGTATTTCGGACCCTATTCGAGCATCGCGGCGGTTTACAGCATCCTCGGGACCGTGCAGAAGACCTTCGGCATCGCGTCCTGCAATCGCGAATTCCCGCGCGATATCGGGAAGGAGCGTCCCTGCCTGAACCGTCACATCGGTCTGTGCGCGGCGCCCTGCACCGGCGAGATCTCCAGCGAGGAATACCGGGATATCTTCAAGGAGATCATTCCGTTCCTGCGCGGCTCGTTCGCCGAATGCGAGAGAGCGCTGCGCGAAAAGATGGAGACGGCTTCGGAAAATCTGATGTTCGAGGCGGCGGCGCGCTACCGCGACCGGATCGAAGCGCTCGGCAAGCTCTGGCAGCGTCAGAAGGTCGTCGGCTCGCCCGATATGGAGGAGGACGTCATCGCGCTCTACGCGGACGAGGTATGCTCGTGCATCTCGGTCTTTTACATCCGCGGCGGCAGCATCACCGATACCGATCACTTCCTCTATCCCGCCGAGCAGATCATCGAGCCGGAGAACATGACCGCGTTCCTGTCCGAGCTGTACAACGTGCGCGAATACGTGCCGCACGAGATCCTGCTCGATTTCGTCCTTCCCGACGAAGAACTGGCGATGCTCACCGAATCCATCCGCGCACGGGTCGGCTACAAGCCCGAGATCCGCACGCCCGAACGCGGCGACCGGCGCGCGCTCTGCGACATGGTGCTTGACAACGCGAAGCAGCAGGCGATGCTCTACAAGGCGCAGACCGAAAAGGACAACAAAACGCTGGTGCGGCTGGCGTCTCTGCTGCGGCTCGAGGTCGTGCCGGAGCGGATCGAAGCCTACGATATTTCCAATTTCGGCAAGGACAACATCACTGCCGGCATGATCGTCGTCGAGGACGGAAAGCTGAAAAAATCGGACTACCGCACGTTCCGGATCAAAAGCGCCGACGGCGTGGACGACTACGGCTCGATGCGGGAAGCGCTGTCAAGACGGCTCGGACATCTGACCGACGAATCCTTCGGCGCGCCGCCCGACCTGATCCTGCTGGACGGCGGACGCGGACACGTCTCGGTCGTGCGGGAGCTGATGGAGGAGCTTGACTGCGGCATCCCGGTCTTCGGCATGGTCAAGGACGAGTTCCACAAGACCCGCGCGCTGACCGACGACACGAGCGAGATCAGCATTTCGCGCGATCAGGCGGTGTTCCAGTTCATCTACCGCATCCAGGAGGAGGTCCACCGCTACACCATCACCCGGATGGAGAACGCGAAGGGCAAAACGTTAAAGCACTCGACCCTTGAGGAGATCGAGGGGATCGGAAAACTGCGCGCGAAAAGCCTGTTGTCTCATTTCGGCAGTCTGGCGGCGATCAGAAAGGCGGACAAGACCGAGCTTTTGCGCGTACCCGGCATCACGGCGGCGAACGCCGACGCGATCATCGCATATTTTGAACGGAAAGAACAGAAAAAAACGGAAAACTGACCTGCCCGTCAGAACCGGGGACGGAACGTCCCGTTCCGGCGGCAGCTCTGCAAAGAAAGGCGGTACCTCTATGAGTATGAGAATTATCACCGGCTCCGCGCGCGGCACGAAGCTCGCCACGCTCGAAGGCGACGCGACCCGTCCGACCATTGAGCGCGTCAAGGAAGCCGTTTTCAGCATGATCCAGTTTGACATCCCCGATTCAAACGTCCTCGACCTGTTCGCGGGAAGCGGACAGCTCGGTCTCGAGGCTCTCAGCCGCGGCGCCGCCAAGGCGCATCTGATCGACAAGTCTCCCGAAGCCGCAGCCATCATCAAGCAGAACGCGCTGAAGACCCATCTGTGGGACCGCTGCGTGCTGCTGACGATGGACTACGCCGACTATCTGCGAAGCTCGAAGGGACGCTATCGTTTCGATTTCGTCTTCCTCGACCCGCCCTACGGCAGCGGACTTCTGCACGATTCGCTCGATAAGCTGGCGCAGGCGGACCTTCTGGCGGACGACGCCGTTATTTTCGCAGAGGATGAAAAAGAGGATGTGTTCGACGGCGACGAAGCGCTCGCGGCAAAATACGAAGTCGTCCGTCAGAACCGCTACGGACGCATCCACATCACGCTGTTGAAGCTGAAAAAGGAAGCGTGATGAAAATGCTGAATCCGAAGATCGCCATATTCCCCGGCAGCTTCGATCCGCCCACGCTCGGACACTACGATATCGCCGTCCGCGCGGCGGGAATGTTCGACGAGGTGTATGTCGTCGCGTTCGTCAACGCCGCGAAAAAAGGACGCTTCGGCTTTGACGCGCGGCGCGAAATGCTCAGCGTATCGTTTGCCGGCGTGCCGAACATCAGGACCGACGTGTCGGAGGAGCTGCTGGCGGACTACTGTCTCGCGCACGGCATCGGCACGATCGTCAAGGGCGCGAGAAACGCGGCGGATTTCGACTACGAGCTGTCGCTTTCGATGATCAACCGTTCGATCGAGCGGGAGCTTGACACCGTGATCCTGCCGACGAAAAACGAATATCTGCACGTCAGCTCCACGTTCGTTTACGAGCTGATCCGCTACGGCAGAGACTATGCGGCGTATCTCCCGTTCGGCGCGGCGGCGGTCGTGGAAAAAACGCTCGGAAATTCATAAAAATTCACGGTCTATCCATGATTTCCCGCAAAACCCGAAAAAGGACGGTCTTTCCTGTCAGACCATACGAAAAAGTTTGCATATTGGAAACAAATATCTGCTGAAAAGTATTGAAATCAAAGGGGATCTGCGGTATAATTATAATGGTATACAGTGCCGGACGGTCCCCCTGTTTTTACGCTTTCGGACGCGGGAACGGACTGTCGGACAGATCGCGGGAACGGCTGCATCTCGGACGAAGCGCCGGTTCGGCGTCGGGAACGGAAGACGGCGCGCTGCGTCTGTTTCCGTCCCGCATGGATCGAAGGACCATTCAATGACGCGCCGCCGGACGAAGGCTTTCCGCACGGGAAGCCGGTCCGCAGGGCGGCAGGTACGAACGAGGAAATTTCTGTAAGATGGATACGACGGAAAAGATCGCATTTTCCCATTATTCCGTTCTGCTCGGCGAGTCGGTCGAAGGACTTGCCGTGAAGCCGGACGGCATTTATGTCGACTGCACGCTGGGCGGCGGCGGTCATTCGCTTGAGATCGTGAAGCGGCTGGACGGCGGCGGACGGCTCATCGCGGTCGATCAGGACCCGAGCGCCATTGCCGCGTCGAAAAACAGACTTGCCGCCTATCTTGACAGGATCGACTTTGTTCAGGATAATTTTGTCAACATCCGCGCGTCGCTCGACCGGCTCGGCGCCGAAAGGATCGACGGCGCGGTGATCGACCTGGGCGTCTCGTCCTATCAGCTCGACACGCCGGAGCGCGGCTTTTCGTATATGCACGACGCGCCGCTCGATATGCGCATGAATCCGTCGGCTTCGCTGACGGCGCGCGAGGTCGTCAACGAATACTCCGAGGAACGGCTGAAAAAGCTCATTTTCGATTACAGCGAGGAGCGCTTCGCGGGACGCATCGCGTCGAAGATCTGCGCAGCGCGCGCCGAAAAGCCGATCGAGACGACCGGCGAGCTTGTCGAACTCATCCGGTCTGCGATTCCCGCAAAGGCGCGTGAGGACGGACCTCATCCGGCGAAAAGAACGTTTCAGGCGATCCGCATCGAGGTCAATTCCGAGTTGTCGGTCATTGCGCCGACGCTTGACGCGCTGACCGATTCGCTCGCGCCGGGCGGCAGACTGTCGGTCATCACCTTCCATTCGCTGGAGGACCGCATCGTCAAGCAGACCTTTGCCGGATACACGAAGGGCTGCACCTGCCCGCCGGACTTCCCGGTCTGCGTCTGCGGCAAAAAGCCGAAAGGAAAGCTGATCACGCACAAGCCGATCCTCCCGTCGGAAAGGGAGCTTGACGAAAACCCGCGCTCGCGCAGCGCAAAGCTGAGAATTTTTGAAAAAGCGGCTGACTGAACGTCAGCCCGATGAAAGCATCGGAGAGGAGGATGCGCGATGACCGATACGTCGGAAAAAAACAGATCGAAGAACGCGGCGGGAAACGCGCGCGTCTCGACCCATCCGGGCTATCGTTCCTATACGCTGAACGGCGCGCAGACTTCCGCGCCGAACGCTTCCGGACGGGTAGCGTCCCGTCCGGAAGCTCCCGGTCGGACTGCGGCGGGTCCGAACCGGACGGCTGGGACGGCGCAGACTGTCCGTCAGCAGCCGAACGCGAAAAATCCGGGCGCCGTCAGAGGAAATCCGGGCCCACAGAACGCTCGGACGGGAAATCCGGGCGGCGCATCCGGCGTCCATCGCACGGCGGTCAATCCGGTTCATACCGGACGGAGCGGGACGGCTCCGCGTCCGGGGGATCCCGCAGCCAAGGCAGAGCGCCGCGCTGCCGGACGGTCCGCAGCCGGCGCGGCGGTAAAAAAGGAAAAGAAGAAAAAGGAAAAGAAGAAGCGTCAGCGTGTCCGCAGAAAGATCTTCTATCATACGGTGGAGGAAAAGACGCGCTATGCGTTCCCGGCTTCCATCGTGCTGGTTGCCGTGACCTTTACGATCCTGGTTCTTTCCGTCGTCACCACGCTGGTCGAGATCAATGAGATCACGGAAGAAAATTCCGCCTATCAGAATCGGTACGCCTCCCTTGTGACCACGGAGAACGAGCTTCGTCTGCGGCTCGAAACGCGGGATGATCTGCGTGCCGTCGAAAAAAAGGTCACGGAGGAATTCGGCATGGTCAAGAAGGATCAGGTCACGAAATATCACCTCTCGGTGCGGAAATACGATAAGATCGAGCTTGTCGAGGACGCAAAGACCGAAAAGACGAGTTTCTTTGAAGATATCGGCGGATTTTTTACGTCGGTCAGCGAGCGCATCACGTTATTTTTCAGCCGCTGACCGCATAGGATTGGCGGGAAGCCCACGCAGCGGAAAACAGGACGTCTGCGCGGCATCCGGATCACTTTGCGGCGCCGTATCCGATCGGATGCAGGAGGAGAACGATATGCAGCCATATTTTCAGAATAATCAGATGGGCAGACGGGCAACCATTTTTATCATAATCGTCCTGTCATTTTGGGTGCTGCTGGGGTCCCGTCTGTTCTTGATGCAGGTGGTACAGTACGACCGGTACGAGGCGAAGGTGGTCGACCAGCTGACCGTCGAGGCGGCGACGACCGCCGAACGGGGACGCATCTATGACCGCAATATGAACCTTCTTGCTACGAACAAGACGGTTTACCGCGTCTTCATCGCGCCGATGGATATTCAGGAATACGAAAAGGAAAATGATCTGCCGGGCGGTACGGTGGCTGCCGATATTGCCGGCAAGCTGGTCGAGGTGCTGGGCGTCGATTACGACGACGTGATCGAACACTCCAAAAAGTACAGCCGCCGCGACGAGACGATCATGAAGAACGTTCTGCCCGACACGGCGGACGTCCTGCGCGCGTGGATCGCGGAAAAGGGGTATAAAAATCTGCTCTGTCTTTCCGCCGAATTCCAGCGTTATTACTGCTACGGCGACCTTGCCTGCCATGTGATCGGCTTCACCAACTCGGACGGCGACGGCGTTTACGGCGTCGAATCGACCTACAACGATTATCTGAAGGGCGTCTCCGGCAAATACATTTTCGCCAAGGACGCCATAGGCAAGAGTATGCCCTATAAATATGAGAGCTACGTCGACGCGGAAAACGGCGCGAACCTCGTTACAACGCTCGATATGCGTCTCCAGTATGAGCTGGAGAATCAGATCCGCGCGACCTACGAGGCTTCCGAAGCGGGCAACCGTACCTGCGGCATCGTGATGGACGTTCATACCGGCGGCATTCTCGCTATGGCGGTCTATCCGAACTTCGACTGCAACGACCCCTACGCGCTGGCGGAGGAATATCTCGCAAAGCTCGAAACCTGCGAATATCCCGAAGGAACGGCGGATTACAACCTCTACCGGAACTCGCTGATGTTTGAAATGTGGAACAACAAGTGCATCTCGGAGACCTACGAGCCGGGTTCGACCTTCAAGATCCTGACCGCTTCCGTCGCGCTTGAAGAAGACGCGGTGAACATCGACGACGAATTCACCTGCGTCGGTGCGTACCGCGGCGAGGGCTTCACCGAATCCATCGCCTGCCACAAGCTCGAAGGACACGGTACCGTCACGTTTGCGCGCGGTCTCCAGCAGTCCTGCAACCCGACGCTGATGATGACCGCCGAGCGCATCGGACTGGAGACCTTCTACAAATACTTTGAAGCGCTCGGCTATACGACGCGCACCGGCGTCGATCTGCCCGGCGAGGTCTTCGGCATCTACCACGCGATGAACGCCATGCACGCGACCGAGCTTGCGGTCTATTCCTTCGGTCAGACCTTCAAGGCGACGCCTCTGCAGCAGCTGACGGCGATCTGTTCGGTCGCCAACGGCGGATACATCGTCACGCCGCACGTCGTTGACCACATGGTGGACGACAACGGCAGCGTCATCTACACCTATGAGTCGGAAAACAAGATCCAGATCTTCAGCGAAGACACCTGCAAGACCGTCCTGTCGATCCTGACCGAGGGCGTCGCGACCGACGGCGGCGCGCGAAACGCCTACGTCAAGGGCTATAACGTCGCCGCGAAGACCGGCACGTCGCAGAAGCAGGATAAATGGGTATACACCTACGACGAGGAAGGCAATGTCATCGACGCGGATCGTCCGTTCCGTGTCGGTTCGACGGTCGGCGTCGCGCCGTCCGACGACCCGCAGATCGCCGTTCTGATCATCGTCGACGAGCCGACGGCGGGCGGTACCTACGGAAGCATCGTCGCCGCGCCTTATGTCTCGAAGTTCCTTTCGGTCGCGCTGCCCTATCTCGGCGTCGAACCGCACTATACCGAAGCGGAGCTTGCCACGCTCGACGTCGGCATCACGAATCTGGTCGGTCTCGATACGGAAAGCGCAACGCTCTATATCGCCAACCGCAAGCTGTCCTTCCAGGTGCTCGGCAAGGGCTCGAAGGTCATTGCGCAGGTCCCCGCAGGCGGCAGCCGCCTGATGACCGATACCGGCAAGGTCTACCTTTATACGGGAGACGCCGCGCCGGAGAATTATCTCGTCACCGTCCCTGATCTGATGGGAATGTCGCCGAAGTTATGCAACCTCACCATCACCAATTCGAGGCTGAACATCAAGATCGAGGGTGCGAACAATACCGAAAACACGGGCGCAGTCGTCATCGGACAGTCAATCGAACCCGGTACGAGCGTGCCGCGCGGAACGATCATCACCGTCGAATTCCGTCATATGGACGGCACGGATTAACTCCCGCCGCGTCATATTCCGAACCCTTTCCGCGTAAATATGAGCCGATAGATTCCGGCTTCATTTTCACGCGGAAAGGAAGGTACCATGACAAAACTGGCGGAACTTCTGAACGGCGTCGCCGTGACGGGAGGGAACCCTGCCGACTTTGAACAGGAATGCGGCGCGGTCCGCACGAACTGCTTTGCGGTCGGTCGGGGCGATCTCTTTCTCTGTCTGAACGGAACGCGGTTCGACGGACATGATTTCATCTGTACGGCGGTCGAACGCGGCGCGGCGCTGATCCTCTGCGAGCGCGTCACGCCGTGGCTGAGCGCGCATCCCGAAGTACCATATCTCATTGTTCCCGACGCGCGCGCCGCGCACGCGCAGATCGAAAACAACCGGAACGGAAGACCGGGCGGGCGTATGCAGCTCGTCGCCGTCACCGGCACGAACGGCAAGACCTCCGTCACGTATTTCCTCCGCACCGTTTTTGAAGCCGCCGGTTATAAGACCGGCGTGATCGGAACGGTGCAGTGTCTGTCAGGCGAACGGACCGACGTGCTGAACGATTCGCCCGCGTCCCGCGTCAACGCGATGACCACGCCTCCTCCCGACCGGCTGTACGCCGAGCTGAAACGCATGGCGGACGACGGCGTGGAGATCGTTTTCATGGAAGCGTCCTCCCATGCGCTCGTGCAGCGCAGGCTCGACCCGCTTCACTTCGCGGCGGGAATTTTCACCGGTCTGTCGCCGGAGCATCTTGACTACCATCATTCGATGGAGGAGTATTATCAGGCGAAAAAGCGGCTGTTCGCGCTCTGCGGCGCGGCGGTCGTCAATGTCGGCGGAAAATGGGGGCGAAGGCTGGCGGGAGAGCTTCCCGCAGAGCGGACGGTCACCTATTCTGCCTTGCCATGTGAGAACGATACGCCGTCCGAGACGGAACCGGTCCGTCCTTTGGCTGATTTTACGGCGGAGGACGTCCGGTACGACGGTATGGAGGGCGTTCGGTTCACGTTTGCCGACCGGCAGGGAAGCGTTCCGGTCGCCTGTCCGGTCCCGGGATCCTTCACCGTCGAGAATCTGCTTGCCGCCTGCGCCGCGGCAAGACTGTTCGGCATCGACCGCGATACGGCTGCCGAAGCGCTCGCCGGCTGCGGTCAGATCCCCGGACGGATGGAGCGCATCCGACCGGAGGGAGTCTGTT
>JAZRXB010000356.1:0-3460 GCA_045600005.1 Eubacteriales bacterium
AACTGCTGTAAGAAATAGTATCCGTCCGGGTCGGCGTAGCCGGCGAACGCGCGCCAGATCTCGTAATCCTCATTTCCCACGCCGTATTCCGCGTGGTTCGGGTCGCCGTCCCACGCCGACGCGGGACCGGTCGACTCGTGCTTCGACAGCAGGGTCGCATAGCAGACCCGCCCGTCAAGCCCGTCAAGCCGGATGCGGACGGACGGCTTCGGACCGGTATCGGCGCTCACCGCGAGCGAAAACAGGCAGCAGAGCGTGAGCAATACCGCAAACAAACGGAATTTTTTCATGTTGTCTTCTTCCTTTCCTGCCGGACGGACGTTCGGCGGTCTTCTGTTCTGTCAGACGATGAGGAGAAGCGAAAAGTTCCCGACACAGAAAAACTTCGCACGCCGCAGACGTGCGAAGTTGTGATGTGCGCCTTGCGGCGCGTGATGTGCGCCTTGCGGCGCAGTGATGTGCGCCTTGCGGCGCGTGATGTGCGCCTTGCGGCGCGTTACGGCAAAAGAAAACCTGCCGTATGGCAGGTGCTTGTAAAACACAGCAGGAAAAATGAATGGAAATGCCGATATTTCAGCTTCTGTTCCCCCCTCCTGTCGATCGCAGAATTCTTCTGCGGCTGCGAACCGTGCCGGCGTTTGATAAGCTGATTGCTGTAATGCGGATGAATACTATATCTTCGGGAATTCCTGCATAGCTTCATCGAAGAGCCGCATCTGACCTTCGGGATCGTACAGGTCAGATCTCCAAAATGCAATGGCAATAGTTTCATTATCGATCGTAATTGCATATCTGGTGCTCCACAAAGCGCATAAATATTCATCAACCCAATTAACAATAGAGATCGCAGCTTCCTTTTCTGAATCCGACAGCTCTTTTGCGTATGACCAGATTTCAGCGCCTTTTGCTTTTCCGGTCTTTATCCAGAGATTTTGATCCGGATCATCAAATATCCTTCCGTGTTTGATGTAGGTGCTTGGCATATGAAGATCTTCGGCTGATATTTTGAAGCAGCTTCCCAAAAAATCCCATCGGCTATGCTTATACCTTTGCTCATCGGTATAGATTTTGAGCGGGAAATACAGTGAAAAGGCATAACCCTGCGAGATTCCGGATACGAAATAGTCGCACTCTGCATTTTCAGCAAATGCAGAAAGAAGCGGGATTTCGTCTCCTGTTAAGAACCTCTTCCCTTCAATAAGAACTGTATTTTCTCCAAAAATCCTATTCGCTGCAGGACTTTGATCCTTATGCATTCTATCAAAAAACATTTCAAAAACCCCTTTTGCGCAGATACTTTCCCGGCTGAGATGAGCATTGAAAGCGGAACTGTTTTTTTGTTATTCCATTTGCATTTCGTGCATTAACTTACACAAAGTTCGTATCATATCCGGACTTACAAAAAAGTCTTTTACGGACTGAAAAATAAGAGACAAACAGGACAAGCTCCGTCAGAATACAGGAAAAGCAGGCATACCGAAGGGGGGAAACCATTGATATGCCTGCTGTTTCCGCGTATCCGTCCGCGGCAGACGCCTCAAAATCGCAATTATGCTGTATTACGGTTTTATTGACGCCTTCCGTCTGGCAGGTTCTCTTTGGCGTTTATTTGTTCTTGTTGATGAGACGCCTGTCGGTCTTGCCGGCGGCGAGGTCGGTGTAGGTCACGTAAAGCGAGATCCGGTTGGCTTCGTCAAGCGCGCCCCACAGAGCGTTCGTGAAAGCGTCGATGTCGTCCGGGACGGCGATGCGCTCCGGCTCGCCGCAGAAGGTCGGGATGGGGCTGCCGTCGGTGATGTAGGTGTGGATGAAATGTCCGAGACCCGGCAGAGACGGGTAAGCGAACGTGTAGCGGCTGCAGGCGGTGCCGTCTGCGTCGGCGCTCTTGAGAATGCTCATCTGATAGGTGAAATCGCCGTTTTCAAACGTGATCATGCCGCTGATGCGGGGCGTGAAGTTCGGACCGTCCGGCTCGAATTCGCGGGTCGCGAGGGCTTCGGAGAAGGATTTTCCGGCTTTCAGACCGTCATAGATCGTGTCGGTCTGGTCGCCGTTGGTGACGATGAGCCTGTTGTCAAGGGTGCGCTGAGCGGCGTAGATGATGAGACTGGGGTCCTGCACCTTGGATGCGTCGAACGGCTCGGTGAAAAGCGCGCCGTCGCGCTCGACGAAGACGCGGTTGCGGCTGTTGGCGCTGCGTCCCATGATGAAGTAAGCGGTGACAGCCTTTTTGCCGTCCGCGCTCTTGCCGAGGACGATGCCGCGTCCGACGTAGGGGTTGCCGGTGATGAGTTTGTCGATGGGGGTGATCTCGTAGATGTTCATGATAGTTCCTCCTCAAAAAAGCGGCCGTCCGGGCAGATGAGCGCGTCAAAAACGCGGAACGGTTCTGCCCAGACGGTCGGCGTATGATTCCGTGCTTCCCCGCGGTAAACCGCGTCTTCCGTCAGTCGCACAGAACTTCTTTACACCATTTTACCACAGCAAAGCCGGTTTGTCAAGGGGTTTTGGAAATTTTCCCCGGCAGTCAATTCCGGCTGACCGGTCGGAAAATCCCGTCTGTCAGCGCAGGATCCACTTGTCGTCTTCGGTGAGGTCAAGCAGGTCGATGATCTTTTCGGCGTTGACCTTTTCCTCCGCCAGCTCCTTCGGATGGTGCGCGTCCGAGCCGAAGTAGAAGCGGCAGCCCTCCGCCTTTGCGATCTGATAGGGGCGAAGCACGATGGGCGTGCTTTCCTCGGTCAGGTTCAGCGCGTTGAAGTTCAATTCGATGCCGACGCCGCGCTTCGCGGCTTTGGCGAACAGACGGCGCATCTCCGCGTCGGAGATCAGGTCAAGCACCTCGAACGAGTGACCGGAGTACATCAGCCCGCAGGTCAGGTGCGCCACGCCGATCTTTTCAAACGGCAGATCGCGGCCGAGCAGCGCGTCGAAGCGGTCGATCCAGAGCTTTGCGCGTTCGGAAGCGTCCTCGTCGCCGCGGCAGGTGAAGCCGTTCATGTGCAGATGGGTGGTCGGAACGATGATAAAATCGAACTTATCGTAGTTTTCGGGCGAAACGCCGATGGTCGTGAAGCGGTCCATATCGGTCTCCACGCCGAACAGGAAGCGGATCCCCTCCGCCTGCGGCAGCGGGAGCGCGGCGGCGATATGCGCGTAGTCCTGCTTCTTATAGAAATCGTTCAGCGAAGCGGGGACGGTCTCGTCCCAGTAATGGTCGGTGAGGCAGATGGTGGAGAGGTCGTTTTCCTTCGCGTAGGCGAGGATCGCGTCGTTGTTCTGCGCGGGGTCCCGGGAGCAGAGCGACAGATGCGAGTGGATATGCAGGTCATGGTCGAAAACGTAACGCATGGCGGATTCCTCCTGATAAAATCTTTTCCTTATTATATCACGCGGAAAGCCGTCTGCCAAGACCCTGATTTTTCTGTCCTCTGTCCGCCGGACGGGCGGGTGCGCTCTG
>JAZRXB010000357.1:0-2231 GCA_045600005.1 Eubacteriales bacterium
CGTCGTCGGCATGGTTCGGCACGGCGGGAACGCTCGAAGTGAGCTGCACGACCGTGCAGGGCGCGACGGTCACGGCGGAGCTGAACGGTCAGACCATCCGCCTGACGCCGACGCTCTACTGCCCGAAGCAGAGCGAATACATGAAGGAGATCTACGTCGGGACCTTCACGCTTCCGACTCCCGCCGCCGGAAAGATCGAAAAGCTCGGCGAGATCACGTTCAAGGCGACCTATAACGGCAATACGCTGACGCAGAAGGGCGGCAGCATCCGCGCGGGCGGCGCGAACGCCGTGATCCCGGTCGAGGTCGTGAACCCCGACGCTGAGTTGAAATTGCAGCGCGAAAGCTGGTACTACGACGATTTCACCGTCCAGTCGCCCGGAATGCGCGACTACGCGGTCTCGCTGTCCGACGGGATGTACCGTCTGCGCGTCGGCGGCTATATGTACGCGAAGGATGTGAAGGAAATTTCGTCGATGACGACGACGGCGAAGCTCGGCGAGGGTTCCATTGAAGTCACCGAAAAATCGACGGTCGTGCGGATCCCCGTCACCGAAAACGTCCCGTTCAACCACAACATCGAGTACGGCGCGTTCGTGCTGACGCTCTACAACCTCGACACCTCGACCGCGAAGCCGATCCCCTACACGAAGAATCCGATCTTCCCGTCGTCGAGCGGCGCGAAAAGCGGCAAATCCGGGTCGTACAAGTACACCTTCCCTTTCTATGACGAGGACAACTTCTACGGCTTCGACGTTTCGTATGAGGACGGCGCGTTCGTGCTGACCTTCCGCAACCCGTCTGTCCTGCCGGACACGGACACGCCGCTCGCCGGCAAGACCATCCTGCTGGACGCAGGACACGGCGGCGCGAATCCCGGTGCGCTCGGACCGCTCGGAAGCGAGGAGGGCGCGATGAACGAATCCGATTTCAATCTTGAGATCGTGATGGCGGCATACGAAAAGCTGACCGCGCTCGGCGCGAACGTCGTGCTGACGCGCGACCGCGAGACGCCGAACGACGTGCCGGTCGAGGAACGTCAGCTTCTCTACATCGCGTCGAACCCCGATCTGTGCGTGTCGATCCATCAGAATTCGATGCCCTACACGTCGGACATCACGAAGATCCACGGCGTAGTCGGACTGTACTGGGCGGATTCGGGGCTGATGCTGACGAAAACAGTCGGCAAGGCGATCGCCGCTTCGATGGACCGCTTCGACCGCTCGCCGACGCAGCAGCGGCTTTACATGGTGCGCAACCCGAAGTTCCCTGCCACGCTGGTCGAGACCTGCTTCATCACGAACGTCGAGGAGTACGAGCGGATGATGAAGCCCGACGCGATCGACACGATCGCGCAGGCGGTCGCCGACGGCATCCTGAACTTCTACGAATCCCAGCGTCCGTTCCTGCTGACCGAGTGATTTATTTTCGCAAAATTTGAAAAAAGTCTTGACAACCGGCTGAAGATGTGCTATAATATTCGAGTAATCGGAAATGAGCCATTAGCTCAGCAGGCAGAGCATTTGACTTTTAATCAAAGGGTCTGGAGTTCGAATCTCCAATGGCTCACCAAACAGGACTTTTTCGGAAGTCCTGTTTTCTTTGTCTCATTTTGCATCAGAAAGCCCCGTGCAGGTCCGTCAGGACCCGCACGGGGCTGTTTCTGCCTTATTATAATATTTCTCCGACGAGGATCGGACGGCAGACCAGCTCCCCGCCCTCCACGTCGAGCATCAGCGTCGAACCGGCGGTCACTTCGCCGCGCAGGATCTCCTTCGCGATCAGCGTTTCCGCCGCGCTCTGTAAATACCGCTTGAGCGGACGCGCGCCGTAAACCGGGTCGTACCCGCGCTCGATCATCAGCGCTTTCGCAGCGTCCGTCACCTCGAGCGACAGCGAACGCTCTGCCAGACGCTCGGACAGCTTCGCCGTCAGATTGTCGATGATGCCGGTCAGATTCTCCTTCGTCAGGGGCTTGAACAGGATGATCTCGTCCAGCCGGTTCAGGAATTCCGGTCGGAACGACGCTTTCAGGTCGCGCATGACCTGCGCCTTCGCGTCCTCGGCGATCGTGCCGTCCGGCTCGATGCCGTCGAGCAGATACGTGCTGCCGAGATTCGACGTCAGAATGATGATCGTGTTCTTGAAATCGACCGCCCGTCCCTGACTGTCGGTCACGCGCCCGTCGTCCAGGATCTGTAAGAGGATGTTGAACACGTCGGGGTGCGCCT
>JAZRXB010000358.1:0-8941 GCA_045600005.1 Eubacteriales bacterium
GAAAAGCAGGTAACAAAAACTTTATGGAATATCCGCCGGGAATGCTTGACGCACGCTGCAAGTCAGGTATACAATAAGTATATTCTGAAAATATTATAGGTGTATGCTATCATTGCCGTTCGGTTTATATGCGCGGCAGATTGGGAGTGACAAAATGACGAAATACATTGTGAAGCGGGTGGCGTTGGGACTTTTGAGCGTGTTTATCGTTGCCACGCTCACGTTTTTCCTGATGAACCTTGTTCCGGGCGGTCCGTTCGTCGCGGAGAAGTCCATCAGCAAGGCGGCGCAGGAAGCGCTGGCGGCGAAATACGGCTTGGACAAGCCCCTCGGTCAGCAGTATCTGACCTATATGACGGATTTACTTCACGGTGATATGGGCGTCAGCCTGCGCCAGAGAGGACGCACGGTTTCGGACATCCCTGTCTCTTTAACAGGTCTTTTCGGTGCGGGCGATCACGTCGTTCTGCAGCGCTTCGTTCAGGTGCGTGAAGTACCCGGAGAAGCCGCTGACCCGGACGCGCAGATTCCGATGCTCGTCGGGGTTCTTCTTCGCGTCAAGAAGCTCCTCCCGCGAGACGTAATTTAACTGTAACATCAGACCGCCGTTCCTAAAATAGCTCTCGATCATGCGCACGGTCTTTTCAAAATAATCGTCTCTTTTGATCAGCGTTTCGTCGAGCTTCAGGTTGAAGACGACCGAGCCGTTGACCGCGCCGTTTTTGAACGCGGCGGCGGCGGAATTCATCAGAGCGGTCGCGCCGCCCGCATCCTTGCCCATCGTCTGACCCACGCCCAGCACGAACGGGTCGCCGGAATACCGTCCGTCCGGGGTCGCGCCGGTGCGCTCGCCGAACCAGACGTTGTGCTGCCAGTACCCCGTGTGGCTGCCGAACAGGATGCGCGTGCCGAACAGACTGCGCCTTCCCTTCGCAAAGCGGCTCAGGCTGTCGTTGAAGCGCGCGAGCATTTCGTTCGAGTCGTCAAAGTCGTTGCCGAAGAAATGTCCCGTTTTCAGGATGATCTCGCGCTCGGCTTCAAAGCCCTTCCAGTCTGCGTCGAGCATCGCGGCGAGCTGTTCCATCGTGAAGCGCTTCTCGTCGAACACGAGCTGCTTTACGACCGTCAGCGAATCGACCGTGTTGATATAGCCGCACAGCGACGCGCAGAAGGTCGCCTTTTCGCATCCGCCCGCGTTGGCGCTCAGCGCGCGCTCGATGCACCCGGCGATGAACGGACTGCTCAGCACGTTGATATCCCGCGCCCGCGCCGCGTTGAACAGGTTCATGTATTCGACGATCCGCGTGAGGTCGGCGTAAAGCTCCTCCTCGAACAGCCCGTAGAACTCGTCGAAGGTCTTCGCCGCAAGGACTTCGCGGCGGCGCTTTTCAAAGACGTCGGTCATTGCGCGTCCCACGTTGGTCAGACACCCGGACAGGTCGATCGAACCCTCGAACGCCGGCTCGTTGCAGCCGACGATGATGTACCGGCAGGCTTCCTCGAAGCTCATCCCGGCAAACTCCTGATACGCCCGGATGCGCGGCAGATCGCTCGCCAGCGCGATGCGCTTGCCCCTGTCGTGCCGTTCGCAGTCGAGGACGTGATACAGCGCCTCGCGCGGCGTGTCCGGCGTCCAGCGGAACGTGAGCTGCGGGCGGACGAGCGGCAGCTTCATCATCGTGTCGAGGATCAGACGCGACAGCTCCGAGAAGCCGTCCGTATGGTCGGGGAGATAGCCGCCGATGGCGAAATGGCTCTCGCCGCCCTTGTCGTAGTGGCCCGACGTGTAGGGCGTGAAGCCGCTGATCATGACGAGCAGCTCGCCGAGCAGGTCCTCCGCTTCGCTCACGGTCAGTTTTCCCGCCGCAAGGTCGGCTTCGTAGTAGGGGCGCAGATAGCGGTCGGGCGCGCCGATGCTGTCGGGCAGGAAATGGAAGCAGAAATAGAGACACTGCACGGCTTCGCGGAAGGTGCGCGCGGGCTTTGCCGGGACGCGGCGGCAGATGCGCGCCATCCCGTAAAGCTCCTCACGGCGCGCTTCGTCGGAAGTCTCCTCCGCTTTCGCTTCGCAGGCTTCGGCGCACCGCACCGCCCAGCGGACGATGGCGTTCAGCGCGATCTCCATGCCTTCGAGGAAATAGAGCTTTTCCGGCTCGGCGGCGTGCGCGTCGCGCGAATCGTTGATGCGGGCGATCATCTCCTCGACGCCGCCGCGGATGATCACGCCGAAATCGGCGTTGGAGTGCTGCCACTCGTAGGTGACGAGGTTTTCGGTCGGTTTGAGATAATACCGCGCCGTCGACCGGTTGAACCATTCATGTCCCTGCCGGTTGAACAGATTGCCGATCGTGCCGCCGAATTTGATCAGTCCCACCATCCGCGCGTCGTCGTCGATGCGCACGGTCTGCGCCGCCATGAAGCGGTCGAGCAGTTTTGCGTTCCTCACCGCTTCGGGGAACATATCGTCCTCCGGGTCGGCTTTGACCGGGACGACCGGCGGGTAGATATCGTTGTGCAGGCTGTATTCCGCCATGCGGAGAATGCGTTCGTTCATCTTGAACCCTCCCTTTCGCAAAACAGGATCTTTTTCATTTCGTCAAGCCGCTGTGCCGTCGGCGGCTCGGCGGTAAAGGGACGCTTGCCCAGCGCTTCGGCCTTGTGTTCGCCGAGCTTGTGATAGGGCAGCGGCTCGACGGCGAGCGGACGCGGATGAGCCGCGAGCCAGCGCCCGATCAGGCGAAGGCTGTCAGCGTCGTCGTTGAAGCCGGGGATCAGCGGGATCCGCACGATCACCTTTTCCGGGCAGAGCGACAGCAGCCTTGCGAGATTTTCCAGAATCAGCCGGTTGGACACGCCGGTCCCGGCGCGGTGCCTTTCGTCGTCGGCGTGCTTGAGGTCGTATAAGAACAGATCGGCGTTCGGAAGCACCGCTTCAAAGCGTTCCCACGGCACGTTCCCCGCCGTGTCGACCGCCGTGCGGATCCCTTCCGCCCGACAGCGGCTCAGCAGCTCGCCGAGCAGCTCGGGCGCGAGCATACATTCGCCGCCCGAAAACGTCGCGCCGCCGTCCTCGCCGTAATACGGAACGTCCTTTTTCATGACCGCCATGATCTCATCCGCGTCGGCGGCGTTTCCGCACAGACGCTTCGCGCCGCCCGGACAGACTTCCGCGCAGACCCCGCACTTTTTACAGAGCGAAGCGTCGACCGTCAGGTCTTCCCGAACCGCGCCCGCCGGACACTTTCTCACGCACAGCCCGCAGCCCGTACAGCGGTTCCGGTAAAAGAGGACCTGCGGCGCGGGCGATTTGCTCTCAGGGTTGTGGCACCACGCGCAGTCAAGATTGCAGCCCTTGAAGAAGACGACGGTGCGGATGCCCGGTCCGTCCACATAGGAGCCGCGCTGGATGTCAAAGATATTCGTCATGAGATAATTCCTCCTCATGAAGTTCGTTGTTGTAAAGGAAACATTGAACAATGAATCAGCGTGTTGTTACCATGATACCCCAGAAAGCGGAAATTGTAAATAGAATTTCTGATAATTTGTGAAAATTGCCGCTCCGCTTTGCCCGAAAGCCTTGCACAGCCCGCGCCGGTATGATATAATGGAAGCGAAAATCACAAACGGGAGGACGGCTATGAGACTTGGCAGCTATGAAAGGCTGGATGTGAGCCGATTTGCATATTTCCGAGACATCCCGACTCCTCCGTCGGGCGCGGTCGTGCGGCGGCCGTACTTCCCGAACGGCACGGATCGGATATTCCTGAACCTTGACGCCGAGCTTACCCAGACATGGGACGGCGGCAGCGTGACCGTTTCGGACGGCGACGTGGTTCTGCTCCCGCGTAAGGTCGCCTACACCGACCGGATCGGTCTGCCGGGGCGGTCGCTGATCGTCCACCTCGACCTTGCGCCCGAGCTTCCCGACGGAATCTACAAATGGTCCTTTGCCGGGAACGCGGACATGGCGCAGCATTTTTTCACGATCGGGAAGCTCTGGAAGCAGAAGAAGACCGGCTGGTACGTCGCCTGCATGAACGAGCTTTACGCGATCCTCTCCATGATCATCCGCTCCGAGAAAAGCGTCTATACCTGCTCCGCGCAGGCCGCCGCCGTCGAACCGGCGGTCGCTTATCTGAAAGCGAACTTCCCGGACGCTTCGCTCGAAATTCCCCGGCTCGCTGAGCTGTGCGGCATGAGCTATTCGCATTTCCGCAAGCTGTTTTACGACGTTCACGGCGTGTCCGCCATCGGCTACTTAAAAAAACTGCGGCTCGACAACGCCTGCCAGCTCCTGTCGCTCGGCGGCTGCACCGTCGCGCAGGCGGCGGCGCTGTCCGGCTTTTCGGACGTGTATTATTTCAGCGGTTTTTTCAAGCGCATGACCGGCATGACCCCGACCGAGTACCGGAACCGCCGCCCATAGAGCGCCGATTTCGGACAGAAACGATGAGCAGAAATCCGAAATCAGCATTTTTTCGATTGCATTCTCCAAAGGCGTGTGATAAACTGAAACCGAAAATCACAAAATTAGTCGATTGTAAAACTTCGTTTTACAATCGGTACTCGCGCTTATCGCCGATGCCAAAAACAGAGTTTTTGGCATCTCCCCTCGGCGCGAGGGCTCGCCCCGGCTCGCCTTAGAGGTGTTTTTATGTCGGCAAAGCCGACATAAAAACGGATTTATTATAACGTTCATTACCTTGAAGCAATTAACAATCGGCTAAAAATCACAAAATGCAAAGGAGAACCGCAATGAAAAAACAAATCAGTCTTGTTCTGGCTTTCCTGCTTCTCTCCCTCTCTTTCGCGTCCTGCGGCTCGTCCGGGGAACAGACCGGCGAAACCTCGTCCGTTTCCCCCGCCAATACGTCCGAAGCGGAGACGACGCGGGACTATCCCGACGTCGAAGGGCTGGACTTCGGCGGCGCGGACTTCAACGTATTGCAGTTCAACGCCGGACCGGACGCGGGCTATTCGGAGGGCTTCTATTTCGCGCTCGACGAGGAAAGCGAGACCGGCGACGTGCTGAAAGACAGCCTTTACCGCCGCAACCGCAGGGTCGAGGAGCTGTTGAAGCTGAAGCTCCATTTCATCGGCGACGACAACGCGGCCGACCTTCTGGCGTCTGCCCGTTCGGCGGTCATGGCGGGCGACGGCTCGTATGACCTCATCGTGCCGTATCTCCGCCACTATCCGAACTTCATCAACGAAGGGCTGGTCATGAAGCTGTCCGGCATGGGTTCGCTCGACTTCTCGAAGCCGTGGTGGGACGAGCGGAGCGTGTCGGAGCTGACGATCCTGAACGGTCTGTACGGCGTGGTGTCCGATTTCACGATTGCCGACAAGATGAGCAGTATGTGCGTCTTCTTCTCGAAACAGCTCGTGGAGGACTTCAAGCTCGAAGACCCGTACCGGCTGGTGCTGGACGGAAAGTGGACGTTCGATTATATGCTTGAAAAGGCGCGTCTCGTCGAAAGCGACCTGAACGGCAACTCCGAGCGCGACCTCGAAGACCGCTACGGCATCCTCTGCGACGCGGACTTCTCCTATGAGATCCTGCACGCGGGCGGCTGGAAGATCGCCGAAAAGGGAGCGGACGGCATTCCGGTCCTGACGGTCTATGAGGAACCGGCGGTCTCGGCGCTCCAGAAGATCTACAGCGTCATGAACGAGCCGATGTTCCTAAACCGCAAGGACAATAATCTGACCATGCCGCAGATGGCGCAGATCTTCGCGTCCGGTCAGGTGCTGTACTTCCAGCACATCCCGGAAGCGCTTTTAGAGCTGCGTCAGTCGGTGCGGGATTTCGGCATCATCCCGGTCCCGAAATACGACGCGGCGCAGGAAAACTACATCACGCCTCTGACGCACTGGGCGGCGGTCTTCTCCGCCATCCCCATGTCCGCGCCCGGCCCGGAGCGTTCGGCGGCGGTGCTGGAGGTGCTGGCGGGGGGATCGCACTATGAGGTCATGCCGGAGCTTTACAACGACGTGCTGGACGTGGAGTACACGCGCGACGACGAGTCGGCGCAGATGCTCGACCTCATCTTCGACAACCGCACCTACGACATCGGCAACATCTGCGGCTTCGGCGGACTTGCGGACGTGGTGCTGAACCTCTGGAAGACCCCCGATATCGCTTCCACGCTCGCGTCGAAACAGTCCGCGGCGGAAAACGATCTGAATAAGCTCATCGAGACCATCCGCTCTCTGGATTAGGGCGTCACCTGAAAACTGAATGAAAAACCCGGCGGTACGCCGGGTTTTCCGCTTTTCCGTCAACCCGCGTTTTCGCGGAAGGCTTTCATCAGATTTTCGAGCTTCGTCTCGGTCTGCGTTTTCAGCGACGCGGCGAGCGACGCCCAGTCCGTATTGTTATGCCCGATATTCGCCTTAAACTTATCGGTGATGCCGTCAAACCATGCCGCATAGCAGTAGCCGAAGTCGAAGCGGATGTTGTCGCGGATGAGATCGAACATCCGCACGGTGTCGTCGTCGCTCGCGTATTTGACCTTCAGAGCCGTCTCGAAGTAGGCGGGCGTGACGGTCTTACAGCCTTCCTCCGCCATCGCTTCGAGAACGGCTGAGGCGCGGACCGGGTCCTTACAGTCGACCGGAATGCCGAAGATCGTGTAGGTCGTCAGTACGGTCGTGCGGTAATCGTCCGTCTCGTCCCACTTCGGATAGGGCAGAACGCCGTAGCGGAAGGGCAGACTGCGGTACGTGTCGGTGTGGGTCAGCCATCCGCCGGTCATCATCACGTTTCCGTCCCGGAAGACGCTGTTGACGACGGTCTCGGATTCCCCGCCCTCGGTGTCGTAGTAAATGCCGTCGTTTTCCCAGACGATGCGGCAGAGCTTTTCCACCACGTCGCAGTTGTGCGCATTTCCGAAATCATAGATGAAATCGTCCCCCTGACGGCTGACGACGTCCACGCCGCAGGGTTCCAGAAAACCGGTCAGCTGATTGTTTGCATACAGCACCAGTCCGTACCGGTCGTCGCGGTCGCGCTTCGTGTTGCCGTTCAGGTCCTGATAACAGTCCGCCGTGACCTCCGCCGCCTTGTCGAGCGTCCACTTTCCCTCGTCGACCAGACGGTAGAAATCGTCCGTGAAACCGTAGTCTCCGGCAAGCTCGGTATTGAAGAAGAAGCAGAACATACTCTTGATGAGGTTCAGCGAGATGTCGCCCGTGACGAAGTAATACTTATCGTCGACCAGCGTCGTCTCCATGTAGGTCTCGTTCCACCATTTCTTGTCAAGGTCGATCATATTATAATCCGACAGGTCGAGCATCAGTCCCTCGGCGGCAAATGAGGTGGACAGATAGCCGTCCCCGTGCAGAATTTCAAACGCGCTGTCCGCCGCGAGGATCGACGCGCGGACGTTGTTGTGCCAGCTTTCCTCCCGCATGCTCCAGTCGAACTCGGTCGGGATCATGACCAGCCTGACGTTCAGCCGTTCTTCGACGGCGCGGGTGCGGTGATAGAGCGCGTCGTCCACCACGTCGCCGGTCTCCTCGGCGGCGAGCAGCTCGTCTCCCAGATAACCGCTGTAATGGTTGACCTTGATCGGAATTTCCGCGCCGCCGTAATCGAGCGCGGGAAGCGAGCTTTGAAGCGCCGGGTCGGCTTCGGTTTCGGGCGGATTTTCACCGGTCGCCGGAGCGGTCGTTTCGGCGTTTCCGCCGTCCGAGCCGCAGGAAGCGGCAAGCATCAGGCAGGCGAGAAGCAGACAGACAAAACGGTTCCGTTTCATGTGGATTCCCCTTTCATCGGACCGTCCGTTTTCCGGCGGTCCCCATTTTCTTTTCCGGCTGACTTCGCAGGCATTGACATTTCAGACCGGACAGGTTATAATAAGTATAGCACCGTCGGCGTGAAATGAAAATGCCGCCAAGCACCCGAAATTTAACCGGAAGCACCGTGGAGGATGACGTGAAGGAAACCGATTTTTCGATCGAAAGCCTGTATCAGGTTCGGGAAAACACTCTGCTCGAACAGAAGGGCTATACTGCGTTAAAGCCGCGCGGCTGGCTGTCGATCGTCTATATTCTGGAAGGCGAATCTGTCCTGACGACCGGAGACGGAGACGTTCCCCTGCGTGCGGGAGACGTTCTGCTCGTTTTTCCGGGAGAACAGGAGCGCTCGCGCGCCGTCGGACCGGTCTGCCGCTATGTGTTCGTCGACCTGTACGTCTCGTCCGGGTTCGACCGGGAGGATTTTCCCCGCCTGTTCCGCGCGCCGGACGCGGCGGAGGTGTTTGAAAAGCTCGCCTTCTGGTTTCAGAGCCGTCAGCCGGGCTATCAGCTCCGCTGCCGGGAATTCCTGTGGCATCTTCTCTGGGAAGCGCAGCAGACCAAGGCGGAAAAAGCCGGCGATTCCGACCGTTACAGCCGGGTCATGGCGGCGGTCCTCTGCATCGAGCGGCGCTTTGACGAGCCGTTGTCAAACGAATATCTCGCCGGTCTCTGCCACATGAGCCGCAACCGGTTCATCCGTCTTTTTGCCGGCGTCACCGGCAGAACGCCGATGGAATACCTGCGCCGGACGCGCATGAATTTTGCCCGCGCCGAGCTGGAACGCGGACACGACTGCATCGGCGAGCTGGCGGAACGCTGCGGCTATGCGGACGTCTATTCGTTCAGCCGCTCGTTCAGGCGGGTCTGCGGCGTTCCGCCGACCGGGTGGGCGAAGGGAAAGCAAGGCGGCGAAAAAACGCCGTCCTCCCTTTCGGATTGATCAGAAAAACACCGGAAACGCCGGTCCATCCGGCGCGGGAAACAGGAAATGGAACAGAAAAAAACAACAGAAGAACGATTCATATGCCCGGACTGCTCCGGTCCCGCCCTCGTCTGGCAGGGAAAGCGCCCTCCGCGCCCGGCGGCCTGCCGTCCCGCGCGGCTCTGCGAACGCTATGGGGAACCGGCTGGCGGCTGG
>JAZRXB010000359.1:0-13402 GCA_045600005.1 Eubacteriales bacterium
TAGCCATGTCGTTCTGTGAGCCAAGGAGTTGGGTACCACAGTTGTCTTCCTAAGACCGCTTGGCCTCCGACTTAGAAAAACAAAACCCGATACGATGGGTATCGCGTTTTGTTTTTCCACGGATTTTTGAATTTTTAGAGGCAACCTAAAATAAAGCATTGCTGACGGCTAACAATCTTTCAAAAAAGGAGAACACTCATGTATCAGTACCATAAGCCCTTCCGCGTCTGGAACGGCAGGATGATCGACCGCGACGGTCAGGACGTCCGGCTGTGGGGCGTCAATTACTACGCCGCTTTCAATCACCACTACCTCAATTTATCCGAGCTCGGCGTCGACCATTTCAGAGCCGTCGACCGGGACATCGCCGATTTCAAGCGCATGGGCGTGAATCTCGTCCGGATGCACGTCTTCGACCGTGAAATATCGGATGAAGACGGACATATTCTTGAAAACCACCGTCTGCGCGTCTTCGATTATCTTCTGTACCGTCTGGAACAGGAGGGCATTTACGTCATGCTCGCGCCGATCGTCTGGTACAATTCCTCCGCACTCCAGCGGATCGTCACCGAACGCTACGCCTATTGGAGCATGGCGGAGAGCGAGACCTTCGGTTTCTCGAATTTCTATCGCAAGCACGAGCTGATCTGGAACGAAGAAGCGCTCGGAAAGGTCGAGCGCTATCTCGATGAATTCTTCGCCCGCCGGAACGCCTTTTCGGGCAGACGTCTCGGAGAAATGGAAAACACCGCGATTTTTGAGGTCATCAATGAACCGGATTACCCGACTCCGAAGCTGATTTCCGATCTGCGCGCCGCATCTGACGCAAATCCATACGTCAGGCGGGAAAAAAAGCTGCTCACACTGCTTGACGAATGGCTTGAAGCACAGGGACTTCCGGACAACGAGGCGAACGAGCGCCGCTTCTGTGCGCAGCTCATCGGGAAGTTCCTTGACCGCACGTTCGGCATCGTCGGAAAGTGGTGCAAAGACACGGTCGTCCGCTCTCATATTCACTACGGCGCCGCATCGCCGGAAATCCGCGAGGTTCTGAAAAATGCCCCTGTCGAAGCGATCAGCTGCACATGGTACGAGCCCTGCCGGTTTGAATCTTCCTATAACGATCATCTGAATGTGCTGGAAGGACTTCCGAAGCGCGCCGCGTCCTATGAAAACCTGAAAGAACTCGGCAAAGCGCTGTTCGCCTACGAGTTCAATATGCCGTCAACGCTGCTCGGACATTATCTTCCGGCGTTCGCACAGGCCATGGCGTCCGTCGGTGTACAGGCGGCGGCGTACTTTACCTATACGCCGCTCGACGTCGCGGAATACAATCCCGGCTGGCTGGTACACTATTTCAATCTCCGGCACACGCCGCACAAAGGCGTCTGTTTTGCGGTCGGTCGGAAAATCTTCGATTCGACTGAGCCGGGCGCGCCGTTACCGGATGACCCGGACGTCTGGACGGGCAGGTATCACCGCATCTGCCGATCGGCTGACAGTGCATTCTGGCGCCGGGACGGCGAGCTTATCAGCTGCGGCGAGGTCCCGGAAGATTTCGGCGAGGTTTCGTCGATCATGACGTGCGGCAGCCCGTCTTACGCCGCCCGCAGCGGAAACGGCGTCTATTTCATGGAACGCACCGGCGAAGGCTGGCGGCTGACCGTTCTGCCGTCCGAAAAGCTGGTCGGCGACCCGCTCCGCGGACGCTCTTACAGCGGCATGGCTAACCGATACGTCGACTGCAACCGGGAGCCTGCCGTCTCACGTCTGCTCGAACGGGCAGATCGGTTCACCTTCCCCTTTGTCATCCGTCGCATCACCGATGAAGCGGGACGCCAGATCGAAACGGACGGGCATTCCGTATCCCTGTTCCCCGGCGTTTATGAAATCCAGACCGGCTGAAAAATCCCCGCATCCTGTCAGCACGGCGCAGGAATCATCAAATGCCCGCCGCATTATAAGCAATAGTTCCCCGGCTATGCCGGGGAACTATTGCTTATACAAGAATCATATCGCACGTCTCAGCGATGTGAAACGCTTCAAAATACCGTTCTTCCAGCGGGATCCAGCGCGATTCAAAGCGTTTCCAGCCCTCCGCGCCGTTCCGGATGAGGATGCGCCGCTTCTGCTCCTCCACAGGAACCGTCGAGAACAGTCTGAGGTCGGCATACTGCCCGAACGCCGGATGGCAGGCATACGAGCCTTCGCAGATCACGAGCGGCGCGGCTTCAACCGTGCGCGGTCCGACGGCATAAGTCCCGGTCGAGCAGTCGAACGCGCGATAGGCAAACGCTCCGTCCCGCAGCTTCGGGATCACCTCGTCAAGAAAACGTTCCCGGTGCAGATTGCCGCCCGGCTCGGCAAGACGCTCAACCGTGCGCATCTCCGGCGGCAGGAAGAAATCGTCCAGACGGACGACTGACCCGCCGAACACCGCCGCCATCAGCTCCGCCGCCGTGCTTTTGCCCGACGCACACCGTCCGTCAAGGCTGACGACAAAGGGCACTTTCGTCAGCATACCGTCCTGTATCCGCTTCATCGCGTCCCAGAGCCGCACGAATTTCGCGTCGATCACACGGTAAGCCGGATGATATGCTTCACGGTAACGCTCGCTGTGGCTGACTGCCGGGAATCCTGCCGCGCGGCAGGCAGAAACCTCCTGTTCCCACGCCTCTGAGGGAAAGCCGAACACCCGCCCCGCTTCGGCAAGCCGTTCTTCAAATTTCTCCCGTGTTTCCGCGTCCGCCGCGCCGTAACCGACCGGAAACCGTCCCGCGCTGACGGCAAACATCCGACCGAACAGCCGGCGTTCCTCCTTCGACAGCGGCGCATCAAGATACACCCGCGCGGTATCGCCGAGCGGTTCAAAGCAGACGGCTTCTCTCGTGTGAGGGACCGTCTGATATTCGTTTTCCAGCCGTTCGAGCGCGGTCTTTTCGTCGGCGATCAGGTGTCCGCACCCAAACACGCTCTGATAGACGAGCTTCACCGCGTCGCGCGGCTGAAGGTCGGGGTATTTCTCCGCGTGAAAGCGCAGAATTTTCTCAAAACCGTTCATCGGTTCTCATCCTCCTCCATCAGATGTGCGCGCCGCAGTGCCAGAACGATCAGCGGCACAAGGATGATCTGGCAGATGATACCCGGTATCGAACCGGTGACTGCGCCCGCAAGGAACACCGCGAAGGTAAAGCTCTCCTTCTGTGCGGCGGCGATGGACAGCCGCACCAGTCCCCAGACGATCCGTCCGCAGACCATCGCGGAAAGCAGAGACACATAGACCGCCCAGACCCTTTTCGGCAGACGGCGGTACAGAAAGCCGGACAGACCGCCGTACACCGCAAGCTCACACGCCATCGACACCGCGCCGGGAAACATCGGCGGCATGGAAAAGAACAGCGAGCGCAGGATCGGCGCGGCAAAGCCGATCACCGCACCCCACACCGGTCCGCATAGAAAGCCGCACAGGAGCGCCGGAATGTGCATCGGCGAGAGCATCTGCCCGATGCTCGGGATCTGCCCGGTCAGAAACGGCAATACGATCGCCAGCGCAAGGCAGACGGCGGCGTAGGTCAGTGTGCGGACAGTTGTCTGATTTTTCATGAAATGGAACCTCCGGATTCAAATAAAAAAGGTATCGAAACAAAACCCGCACTACGGTGCGCAGTTTTCGATACCGTCTGATGGAATTCCGCTTCGGCGGAGGACGTCCGCATTCAGACACACCTGCATTGCAGACGCATCTGTTTTGCCGACCACGCGGCTTATGCCGCCATACGTGTTTTATTATACGTCTTTTTCCCCGGCTTGTCAAGTCCCGGCGTTGATTTTATCAAAAAACGGCGCCGATTTTATCAAAAAACTTCCGGACAGACGTCCGGAAGTTTTTGTTAAGTCAGCCGATGATCTTCGCGCTGTAACCGACAGAATAGCTCTTGCCGACTTCGAGCCTGATCGCGTAGGGCTTGTCCTCGAAGTTGCCGGTCTCATCCAGATGAGCGGGCAGACCGTTCCACGGCTCGATGCAGACGAACGGAGCTTTTTTGAGCGGCGGCGTCCAGATGCCGAGCGCTTCAAAGCCGGTGAAGTCGAAGTCGACGCCCTTGCCGGTGTTCTTGTTGATGAGCTTGACGCGGCGGCTCTTTAACTTCTTGGTGAGCAGAACGTCAACGTCGTAGTCGGCGTAGTTAAGTTCCCACTCGTTCGTGTTTTTCAGCTTGTCGACGACCGGAAGCGATGCGTCTATGTATCCTCCGCCGTAATTGGTGGTGTAGATGACGTCTTCGTTCTCGACCTTTTCAAAGACCAGCTTGTAGTCCGAGAACTGTTCGCCCTCGTGCATCGGGCAGCGGAAGCCCGCATGACCGCCGATGCAGAACCAGATCGGCTTATTGTCGATGTTCTCAACGGTGTACTTCGTTGCAAAGCCCTCGTCGCTGATGGTATGCGTGATCAGCAGACGGAACTTGTACGGATAGACCTCATGCGTTGCGGCGCTGTCGAACAGCTCGTAGACCAGCTTGTCCGAGGTCGCTTCGAGCAGACGGAAGGTCTGCTTTCTTGCGAAGCCGTGCTTGGTCAGCGGATAAGCCTTGCCCTCGAATTTTACGCTTCCGTCGATGGTGGAGCCGACCGTCGGGAACAAAATGGGCGCGTGGCTTGCCCAGTATTCCGGCAGACCTTCCCATACGTATTCCTGTCCGTCCAGCTTGTAGGAGACCAGCTCGCCGCCCAGCGTATCGCCGATGGCGGCAGCACGTGCGGTTTTCAGTTCGGTTTTCATGATTCTTCCTCCCTATTGAAATCCAGATAGTCGATTGTAAAACTGCGTTTAACAATCGGTACTCGCGCTTATCGCCGCCGACAAAACAAAGTTTTGTCAGCCGACAAAATTTGTTTTGTTGGCTCTCCCCTTATCGGCGCGAGGGCTCGCCCCGGCTCGCCTTAGAGGAGTTTTTATGTTGGCAAAGCCGATATAAAAACGGATTTTATTATAATGCTTGTCATCTTAAAGCATTAAACAATCGGCTAGAAATCCAGATAAAATGTCGTATCCTTTTCGCTCCCGAAGCGGAAGGACGGCGCGGTCGCACCGCACCGTTCTCCGTCGGGAATCAATCAATCCTTGACCGGCGGCTGACTGTCGCCGTCGCTCGGCGGATTCTTGTTGTTTTTCGCTGCTTCCTCCGCTTCGCGGCGCTTGCGTTCTTCCTCGTCCGCCTTGGCCTTGGCGCGGTTTTCTTCCTCGCTCTTGCGGCGTTTTTCGGCGGCCATCTCTTCAAGCTCCTCGACGGTGGGATCTCCCTCCATTGCGGCTTTGAACTGTACCTCGTCCATGACCTCGTTCTTCACGAGGAATCCGGCGATAAAGTGCAGCTTCTCCACATTTTCCTGAAGGATCTTCATGGCGGTTTCGTAAGCCGTGTTGACCAGACGCTTGATCTCGTTGTCGATCACCGTGGCGGTGTCCTCGGAATAGTTGCGCGTCGTATTGAAGTCGCGTCCGAGGAAAACCTCGTCGTCGTTATGCTCCGAGCCGTAGACGATCGGTCCGAGCAGCTCGCTCATGCCGTAACGGGTGACCATGTTGCGCGCAATGCCGGTCGCGCGCTGGATATCGTTCGACGCGCCGGTCGAAATATCGCCAAGGATCAGCTTTTCCGCGACGCGTCCGCCGAGCAGCGAAACGATCTCATGCTCCATGTCCAGCTTGGACTGATAGGATTTATCCTCCAGCGGCAGGGAGAGCGTGTAGCCGCCCGCGCGTCCGCTCGGAATGATCGAAATCTGATGCACCGGCGTGTCGGGCTGTAAGAGCTTGGTGACGATGGCGTGACCCGCTTCGTGATAAGCGGTCAGACGCTTTTCCTTTTCGTTTATGATCTTCGACTTCTTCTGCGGACCGACCAGGACCTTGATCGTCGCTTCTTCGAGGTCGTTCATGCCGATCAGGCTCTTGCTCTTTCTTGCCGCCAAAAGCGCCGCCTCGTTTAAGAGGTTGGCAAGGTCCGCGCCGGTGAAGCCGACCGTGGTCTTGGCGAGCGTGTGCAGATCGACGTCCTCTTCAAAGGGTTTGCCCTCTGCGTGGACCTTCAGGATATCCTCGCGTCCCTTGATATCGGGATAATTGACCGTGATCTGACGGTCGAAGCGTCCCGGACGGAGAAGCGCCGGGTCGAGAATGTCGGGGCGGTTGGTCGCCGCCATGACGATGACGCCCTCGTTTCCGCCGAAGCCGTCCATTTCGACGAGCAGCTGATTCAGCGTCTGTTCGCGCTCGTCATGACCGCCGCCCAGACCCGCGCCGCGGTGACGTCCGACCGCGTCGATCTCGTCGATGAAGATGATGCTGGCGGGATTTTTCTTTGCGGTGTCGAACAGGTCGCGCACACGCGATGCGCCGACGCCGACGTACATTTCCACAAAATCCGAACCCGAAATGGAGTAGAACGGAACGCCCGCTTCACCGGCGACCGCCTTGGCGAGCAGCGTCTTACCGGTACCGGGAGGGCCCATCAGCAGAACGCCGTGCGGGATATGCGCGCCAAGCTTCGAGAACTTCGCCGGTTCGCGTAAGAATTCCACGACCTCCTGAAGCTCCGCCTTTTCCTCGTCCGCGCCCGCGACGTCCTTAAAGAGGACTTTTTTCTTCTCATCCGAGCCGAGCTTGGCGCGCGCCTTGCCGAAATTGGCGATTTTGCCGCCCTTTCCGCCCGCGCCGGAGAACTGGTTGATGATAAAGAACCAGAAAACGATAAACAGGATGATGACGATCGCATAGGGCAGCAGACTGATCCACCACGGCAGCTCGACCGGCTCCGCGATGTTGTAGGACTCGATCGTTCCCGCACGGAACTGTTCTTCAATGGTATCGCCGAACTGGAGCATGAACATCTGATAGTCCCGCAGTCCGAACTCCACTGCCTTGTTGTCCTTCGTGATGATCGTCAGCTTGTTGCTGCTGTCGATCTCAAACGACTTGACCTGTTCCTCATAAAACAGACGGTCGATATCGCTGTAAATGATCTCCGGTCCCGACGTATTTCCGAAAAGCGCTGCGGTCGCAATCAGGATCACGCCGATCAGCACCAGATAAAAGATTGTAATCTTAATGTTTGATTTCATCCAAGTGGCCACCTTTCTGCACCGAAAGCAGGCTTCCGGTGCAGCGCGGCACGAAAGAATTGCTTTCTGTATGGGAATCCGGAGCCGCTGTGCTCCGGTCTGTTTCCGGTTTCTGTGAGAGGCTTCGCTTACTTCTTCCTGCCATAGATCTCCGGCTTCAGGATACCTATGTACGGAAGCGCACGGTATTTCTCGTCATAGTCGAGACCGTAGCCGACAACGAACTCGTTTGGGATCACCTTTCCGCTGTAATCGGGCTTGAAATCGACCTCGCGGCGGTCGGGTTTGTCGAGCATCGTGACGGTTCTGACGCTCTTTGCGCCCTTGTTGAGCAGATAGCGGGTGAGATAGGAGAGCGTGTTGCCGCTGTCCACGATGTCCTCCACGATGAGGATATCGGTATTGTCGAGGTCCTGACGATGAAGGTCGAGCAGAATGTTGACCGACCCCTTGTAGGTCGTGCCGGAGCCGTAGGCCGAGACCTTCATGAAGTCGATCTCCGCCGGAATGGTGATCCGCTTCATCAGATCGCCCATGAACATGACCGAGCCTTTGAGAATACAGAGAAGCACAAGGTGCTTCCCCGCGTAATCGGCGCTGATCTGCGCCGCGAGCTTCCTGACAATTCCGTCTATCTCCTCCTCGGAGACCAGAATCCGTTCGATATCCTGATTCATGATATATCCTCTCCGTCTGACTGCCCGTCAGTAAAATATGTGATGTCAAGCGTCGGTTCGCCGGGTACGGGCAGCACGTGATCCGCAGCGGGGAAACCCGGGATCCAGATGATCCCCTCCGAATCGCAGAACAGCGGCAGCGACGCGCGCGTTTCCGCATCGAATCCGCGGTCGTGAAACAGCTGTTTCAGGCGTCTTTTCATGCCGCCGAACACAAATGCGTCCCCCGGTTCGCGGAACCGTACAGATACAGCACCTTTTATTTTAGCAGAATTTACCGTGATGTGTATTGATAATTTGTAAATATTTTTCAGCGTCTCGTAACAATTTTCTTTTTTTTCGTCATTTCCGAGAAAAACGGCGAAATCCGGCTTTTCAAAACGGTTTTCCCCATCCGTCAGCGCCTTCGGCATCGGGCAGGAAACGGCGGACGCCGTTTTTTCTCCCTCTGCTTCAAAGCGAAGCGTTCCCTTCCGGATCGCGGCTCGGAAACCGCCGCCGAGCGACAGGGACGACCCTTCCCTTCCCTTCCGGCACAGCGAAAGGATCTCCTCCGTCTTTTCCCGTTCGAGCATATAAGACGAGCTTTCGGCGAAAAGACGCCGGACCGCACGCAGCGCGATCGGCGTCCGCGCCGTTTTCAGCGCGTCCAGCGCAAGCGCGTTTCCGTTCCGGTTCGCGGCGAGAAAATCCTCCGCCAGACCGTCGAGCAGCGCGTCCTCCTCCCGCAGCGAAGCGGCGAGCCGTCCCGCTGCGGCGCAGAACGACGGATTGATCGTTTCAAAACGCGGCATGATCTCATGCCGGATATAGTTGCGCGTATAATCGGTGTCGCCGTTCGTGGCGTCATACTGATATTCTATGCCGTTTTCGGCGCAGTATCCGATGATTTCGCGTTTGGCGCAGGCGATGAGCGGGCGGATGACCGAATATTCGCCGAACGGTCTCACCGGCGGGATGCCGCACAGACCGTGAAGTCCGCTGCCTCTCGCCAGACGGAACAGGATCGTCTCGGCGTTGTCGTCGGCGTTGTGCGCGGTGGCAAGACAGTCGAGCCGTTCGTCCTCACGGATCAGACGCTCGAACGCTTCGTAGCGGTAAGCGCGCGCCGTTTCCTCGATCCCGCGTCCGGACCGCTTCGCCATCTCAGGGATATCGGCGCGGAGCAGTACGAACGGGACCCCGCGCTTTTCACAGGTCTCCCGGCAGAACGCCGCGTCCCGGTCGGCTTCCGCTCCCCGGATGCCGTGATGAACGTGAACGGCTTTCAGAAAGATCCCGTTCCCGCCGCAGAGATCCGCCAGCAGCGCCAGCAGCGCCGAAGAATCCGCGCCGCCCGAATAGGCGAGCAGCACGCCGCGCTTTCCTTCGAGCATCCGGTGATCGGACAGCGCCGAAAGGAATTTTTCCGTGACGGGCCGGGTATAACCGTCCGTCATGATCCGGCGGCTGCGTCGCCCTGCTCGGAGGCAAGCGACGTGAATTTCGTATACTGACCGAACCAGCCCATCTGAACCTTGCCGGTCGCGCCGTGACGGTTTTTCGCGATAATGATATCCGCCACGTTCTGTTTGGACTCGTCGGTATTGTAGTAGTCGCGGCTCAGGAACATGACCACGTCCGCGTCCTGCTCGATCGCGCCCGAATCACGAAGGTCGGACAGCATCGGCGTTTTGTCGGTACGGGACTCCGGGCTTCGGGAAAGCTGTGCGCAGCAGACGAGCGGCACCTGAAGCTCTTTGGCAAGGATCTTCAGATTTCTCGAAATATCCGCCACCTCCTGCACGCGGTTGTCGATCTTGCGGTCGCTCTGCATGAGCTGGAGGTAGTCGATGATGACGAGTCCGAGGTTCTTGACGCGGCGGAGCTTGGCTTTCATGCCGGTCGCCGTGATGCCGGTGCTGTCGTCGATCCAGATATCGCATTCGGACAGCTCGGCGGCGGCGTGAGCGAGCTTGGTCCAGTCGTCGTCGGTCAGTTCTCCCGACCGGATGTTGTGGCTGTCGACCAGCGCCTCGCTTGAAAGCATACGCGAGACGAGCTGGCTGCTCGACATTTCGAGCGAGAAAACGCAGATCGCCTTTTTCGTCGCACGCGCCACGTTGGTCGCAATATTCAGCGCGAAGCTGGTCTTGCCCATACCGGGGCGCGCGCCGATCAGGATCAGGTCGCTTTTGCCCATGCCGACCAGCACCCGGTCAAGGTCGCCGAAGCCGGTGGGCGTTCCCATCGTCTCCTCGCGGTTGGTCTGTAAAAGGTGCAGATGCTCGTAGGTCTCGACCAGAACCTCGCGGATGTGCGTGAAGCCCTTCTGCTCATTGCCCTCGGCGATGGAGAAGATCCGCTGCTCGGCGTTGCCCAGAATATGAGAAACGTCGTCCTCCGCAGCGTATGCGGATTCGCTGATCTCGTCGGACGCTTCGATCAGACTGCGCAGAAGGCTCTTGTCCTTGACGATGCGCGCATAGTCCGCGACATTGGCCGCCGACGGGACCACGCCCGCGATGAGCTTGATATACGCTTTGCTCGACGTTTCGTCGTACACGCCGCGGTGAACGAGCGTGTCGATCAGCGTCACGGGGTCGATATCGCGGTTTTTCAGATACATATCCTGCATGGCAAGATAGATCTGACGATGCTCCTCTAAATGAAAATCCTCGCTTTTCAGGATCCCCGCTATGACGTTGAAGCATTCCGGGTCGATCAGAATGGAACCGAGAACCGACTGTTCGGCTTCAAGCGAAAACGGGAGCTTCCGTGTCAGACTGTTCTCCGCCATAGGTCAGGATTATTTCGTCTCGTCGATGCGGACGGTGATCTTGCCCATGACCTCGCTGTGGAGCCTGACGTTCACAACGTGCGTGCCGAAATTCTTGAGCGCTTCGTCGAGCTGGATCTTGCGCTTGTCGACGGTGATGCCGAACTGCTCCTTTAAGCCTTCGGCGATTTCCTTGGAGGTGACGGAGCCGTAAAGTCTTCCGTCCGCGCCCGCCTGATTGGTGAATTTCACAACGCAGCCTTCGAGCTTTGCGGCGGCATCCTTGGCGTTCATCAGCTCGACCTCCGCCTTGTGCTTTTCAGCGGCTTCGCGTCCCTTGATCTCGTTGAGCGCGTTGCTGTCGGCGATGACGGCAAGTCCCTTCGGAAGAAGGAAGTTGCGCGCGTAACCGTCCGAAACGTTGATCAGCTGTCCCTTTTTGCCCTGGGTCTTTACATCCTGTGTGAGTACGACTTTCATGATGTGATAATCTCCTTCGATAGATTCAATACTGTTAATTTCTGTTTTACGACTTTTTCATATAGTCGTCGATGGCTTCCTTGAGCCGGTTCAGCGCGCTTGTCATGGTCACGTCCGAAAGGAACGCGCCCGCCGCTTCGTAGTAACCGCCGCCGCCGATCTTTTCGAGAATGAGCTGTACGTTGATGTTCCCGGCGGAACGGGCGGAGATGTGTACGCTGTCCTCGATGCGGACCAGCGCGAAGCTCGCCATGACGCCCGAAACGCCGAGCAGCTTGTCCGCGGCTTTGGCGGCGGCGACACGATCCTTCGGCGTGCCGTCTCCGTCGCTCATCGAGATGGCGAACTTCTGACGGTAGGTGATGACGTTCATCGAGAATTTCGCTTCCCGCATGAAATCGTCCAGCTCCGATTTGAAGAACATCTGCACGTCCGCCGGGCTTGCACCCTCCGCGCGCAGATAGAGCGCCGCGCTGAACGTGCGCACGCCGGTATTGCGCGAGAACTGCTTGGTATCGAGCAGCATTCCGGCGTACAGAACGTCGGCTTCCTCCTGATGCAGACCGCCCGCCGGCATCGACTGTTCGAGGATCTCGGAAACCAGCTCGCTCGCGGAGGACGCGGAGGGTTCGATATAGGTGATGACGGGCTGACGGCTCAGCTCGCCGGTCTTGCGGTGATGGTCGATGATAGCGGTCGTGCCGACGTTCGCCGCGATGTCGGGCGCGGCAAACTGCGCGGGATTGTTGAC
Organism: Eubacteriales bacterium; assembly: GCA_045600005.1. Taxonomy (GTDB): domain Bacteria; phylum Bacillota; class Clostridia; order Oscillospirales; family CAG-272; genus Flemingiibacterium. The sequence goes on from JAZRXB010000359.1 coordinate 11,792, forward strand.
GTCCACGATCACCAGCAGCGTATCGGATTTGATCATGTCCTGCCCGACGATGTTGTCGACGAAAATATCCTCGTAGGCGTCGAGTACGCCGATCCGCGCGACGGCGGCGGCAATATTGGAGTCGTTCTGGTCGGCGACGATGTTCACCTTGACGCCGCAGTGCATGGCGAGCCGCGCCACGCCGACGCAGGCGCCGATCGAGTCAAAGTCCGGGTTGCGGTGTCCCATGACCAGCACGTTCCCGGCGCGCGCCATGTGATAGGTCAGCTCGTTGGCGATGACGCGGGCGCGGACCTTCGTGCGCTTCTGGACCGTCTTTGTGCGTCCGCCGTAGAATTCGGTGCTCTGCGCGCTTTTCAGCACGACCTGATCGCCGCCGCGCTGGAGAGCCAGATCGAGCGAAGCGTGCGCGTCGCGGTCCTTGTCGGCAAGCGTTCCCTTCATCCGGGAAATGCCGATCGAGACCGTGACCGGCATTCCGCCTTCACCGATGCGGACCTCGCGGATCTTATCGAGCACATCGAATTTTTTCTCCATGAACTCGTCGAGATAGCGCGCTTCAAACAGGAAGATGAACTTGTCCCGTTCGTATTCCTTGAGTATGCCGCCGACCGAGTCCGCCCATTCCTTGAGGATGGTCTCGACCTTCGCCGCGGCGGAGCGGTACTTTTCCTGCACGAACTGCATCAGCTCGTCGAGATTGTCGATCATGACATAGGCGATGATCGTCTCCTCGTCCGCGAGCTTTCTTGCAAGCTCGCGCAGCTCGGTGCGCTCGTTCCAGACGGTGATGATATAATTCTTGCCCTGCGCCGTGATCCGGTAGCCCTTGACGCGATAGACTCTGCCGTAGGCGACCGTTTCCACGCCGTCCTCCGCTTCCCGTTCTTCCGGTGCGGAGGCAGTGTCTTCGATGATCCGGTCGGCGGTCACGTCGGTCAGATCGTCGAGATACTTGGCGTACAGCACCTCGCGCGGATTCGCCGTGCGGGTGAAGGCGTCGTTGTACCAGATGATCCGTCCCGCTTCGTCGCAGATGACGACCGGGAGATAGAGCTTGAGAATAAAATCAAGCGTGATGTTGCCGATGACAGGGGACAGCGTTTCGTCGTCCGGTCCGGCGACGCGGAACTTGAAGAAGCCGTACAGGCGGTCGATCAGCACGACGGTCGCGCCGAACAGCAGGATCATCACGCCGCCGAGCGCGAATTCATTCAGCTTTGAAAAGTGCGCTATGACGGCAAACAGCAGAAAATACACCGTGGCCGCGGCAAAGCAGAGCGTCAGTCTCCTGGAAAAATGGAAACCTTTTTTATCGTGTCTGTTTTTCAAACGTATCCGCACTCCTTTGGTACAATATTAGCGTAGCCGCAGGTCGATACCACGACAGTATTTACGGCTATGCTTATTTTTGTTATAATAAGGTGGTAATGGACTGACGGTCACTCCTTTGAACTTTGCGTTCGCCAAAGAAAGCGTCATCCGCCACCTTGTTATAAAGATTCGATTAAGCAGGTTGTACCGGATTTTGACAGAGGGGGTACCCCCTCTGTCAAAATTTCGCGTTCGCGTCACGAACCAAAATGAATCGTAATAAGCCAGGCGGAAGCA
>JAZRXB010000360.1:0-2337 GCA_045600005.1 Eubacteriales bacterium
GGAGCTTCTGGAAAGCGGCGAATACACGGTCAGCGAAGCGGCGGAGCTGGTCGGCATCCCGGATACCGCCTACTTCAACCGCGTGTTCAAGCGCTACTGCGGACAGAATCCGAGCGAGGTCAAGAATACCTCCGACTGACCCTCAGCCCGCGCCGGAAATAAAACGACCGGTTCCCTTTTATACAGGGAGCCGGTCAAAAATCGCGCCGTCCTTCCGACGAAGGGCGGCGCATTTTTTGTATGGCGGATCAGTCGTTGTGTTCGATCGTACCGTCGCTGTTCTTCGGCACGTCCGCGTCGTCGAAGTGGATCGCCACGTTCGCGTTTTCGAGCTTCTTCTGGATCGTCTTCACGTCGATCTCGCAGATCGGCTTCTTTTCGTCGATCGCCTGTGCGCACGCGAAGCCTGCCGCCTGACCGGAGATGATCGCCGGAGGAATGACGCGCAGAACGTCCCACGCATAGCCGTCGCCCGCCGCCGAGCGTCCGCAGGTGATCACGTTGTCCGCCCTGCGGTTCACGAGCGAGCGGTAGGGGATCTCAAACAGGAAATCGCGGCGGTCGAAGTCGTTGATCGCGCCGACCGAATCCTCGAAGTGACGGTAAACGTCGTTCTCCTGAAGCGTGTATTCGCCGACGATATGGCGGGTCGTGCGGTACTGGCACATACCCGGCAGCGTGACGATGTTGCGCGACTTGCGGTCGGAGCCCTTGATCTTGTTTAACATTTCAAGCTGGTTGCGGATGAGGTAGGTGTTGACGTCCTCGCTCGACGTGCCGGTATAGAGCGGCATTCCCTCGGGATGACCCTTGCCGTAGAGGCTCGAACCGCCGCCGGAGCAGCCGCTGACCGCGTACTGGATATCGTTCATTTCAAGCGCCTTTTTGCAGCCGTTCAGCGTGATCATCTTGCCGATGTAGGTGTGGAAGTTGCCGCGCGCCGCGGTCGGGATGCCTGCGCGGAACATGAGGTCGCCGTCGCCGGTCGCGTCGACGAACTCGTCGGCGGTGTAGTATTCGCGTCCCGACTTGTTCTCGATGATGACGCCCAGCACGTGTACCGCGTCCCCGACCTTTTCCGTCACCGGGACCGACAGCACGCTGTCGAACATCAGATCGACGCCCGCGTCATGGCACATTTCGGTCAGGCACAGCGCGAAGATATCGGCGGAATAGCGCGCGGTGTAGCGCGGCGGCTTTTCGCCCTTTGCGGCGTACTCGGCGAGCTTTTCGTCGGGAATTTTTCCGTCGACGAAATCGGGGTGCGGTCCGCCGTAGCCGTATTTGACGGACAGACGGAGCATTTCCTCGCACATACCGAAGATGATCTGCCTGCCGCGTCCGTTGCACATCGGCACGAAATAGTTGATAAGTCCGAGCGTGGCAAGTCCGCCGAGCATCTGGGACTTTTCTATGAGCATGACCTTTTTGCCCACGCGCGCGAGCTGAACGGCAGCAGCCGCGCCGCCGACGCCGCCGCCCGCGACGATCACGTCATAGTGACCCTTTTCAAATACTTCCTCCTGAACGATCATGAGAACCCTTCCTTTCACCGGCGCTTTGCTCACACAGAGCGCCGAAGTTCATTTTTTATCAGATACAGTATAGCAGATTCCGCGCCGGATTGCAAGAGAAAAACGAAAATTTATCCCTTATCACAGCGGCTTTTCCGGAATACGCTGATCAAATCGTGGTTTTGACGGCAAAGCCTTCGCGTCTGACGGTCCTTTCCCGCCGGAATCGACCCCGTCCAGCGCCCTTCTCACCATGGCGGCGTACTTCTCCCGCACGTCGTCCGGTCCTTCGATCAGCACCTTCCCGCCGAAGCCGAACACCCAGCCGTAAAAGCCCGGTCCGACCGCCGCTTCCACGGTCGTGCGGAAATGCTCCTCATCGACCGGCTCGACGCCGATCTCCCGCCCGTACCGGTCGATAAAGGCGTTCACGACGTCGTTTCCGCACAGAAACGTCACCCCGCACCGCTCGCCGTCGTACATCCGCGTCATCGAATTGAGATAGTCGTTCATATCGAAATCCGCGGGCAGAGGGACCGCGTCCTCCTCCAGGATCACCGGTCGGCGCAGGATGCGGTCGACGCGGAAATTCACGACCTTCCCGTGCTTTTCGGAATAGCCGACCGCATAGCAGCAGCCGCTGTTCCAGATGACCCGGTATGGGCTGAACCGATAGGGCGCGCCGTCGTTCTTTAAGGCATAACCGCACAGTTCTGATGGTGCGATCGCGCCGTCAGATCTCCCGTCAGACGAAACAAACCCCGGAAGGCATAGTACCTCCTATGCCGACGAAATTTGTACAGTATGACGGGAAAGATGCAGG
>JAZRXB010000361.1:0-8751 GCA_045600005.1 Eubacteriales bacterium
CTTCGGCTTCACGACCGGCAGCTTCAACCAGATCTACGGCTTTATTGATTCCTTCCAGTTGAAGATCCTCGAACGCGACGGTGACGGCTATCCGTCGAAGTTTGTCTTCGGCTCGGAAAAGAACATCGAGGTCGTCCAGAAGCTGGTCGCCCTGTTCAAGGACAACAACGCCTTCGGCAACGAGGGCGGCGATTCCACGATCTACACGGAAGCGTTCCGCGCGAACCGTTCCCTGTTCACCACCGGTGAATTCAAGGATACCGGCGCCTACCGCGTCATCGAAGACTTCGACTACGGCGTCATCCCGATGCCCAAGTGGGACACGATCCAGCAGGACTACGGCACGACCGTCCGCGCGACCTATTCGAGCTTCTGCATCCCGAAGACGGCGAACGACCCGGATATGTCCGCCGCCGTGCTGGAATGCTTCGCTTCCGAGAGCTGCCGCACCGTCTCGCCCGCTTACTTTGAAACGGCGCTCAAGGTGAAGTATTCGCGCGACGACCAGACGTCGCAGATGTTCGACCTGATCAAGGACGCGGTCAGATTCAGCTTTGCGACCTCGTTCACCACGTCGATCGGCGACCCGCAGAACACCTTCAAGAACAAGATCACGAGCTATGACGCAAACTGGGCTTCCCATATGGCAAGCTGGGAGCCTTCGTCGCAGGCGTCGCTTGACAAGGCGCTCGAAACGATCAGAGGACTGGAATGATTCTGTCCTGACGTGTCAGAAAAGCCGGACGGCTGACAAAACCTGTCAGCCGTCCGGCTTTTTTCATGAAACCCACGCGCTCGTTCACTTCTCCGCTTCCCGCATGGCGGTGAGAAGACGGCGGCTTTTGTCGTTCCGGTGTTCCCAGTACATCACGCCGAGAAGTCCCGCTTCCTTTGCGAACCTCACCTTTTCGCGCACGCTTTCCTCATCGTCGAAGCTGACGAAAATCTTCTTTTTCGGATGGTACAGATAGGGCGCGCCGTTGTCGCGTCCGACGACCCAGCCGTTCTTTCCGTTCCCCTCATCGTCGAGACAGAAACGGCGAAGATCATTGTAGCTTCTGCCGAAATTGGCTTTTGACTTCGGTCTGGCGCATCGTCCGCCAAGCCCGTGCGGGTGCTTATCGTCCGCCGAAATATCCTTCCAGCATCGCGCGTAGAACGCCGCGCCGATCACCATCTTTTCCCGCGGGACGCCGACGGCGGCATACTGCTCGACCGCGCTTTTCGCAGAACTTCCATTCACTGCCGTCGGATTCAGCGCCGTGTGGTGCCGTGCGGTATTTCCGCTCGCCATATCGTAGGTCATCAGCGAAATATAGTCGAGATACGGATGAATCGCCCCGAATTCCATCGACCCTTTGATCACATTGCCGCAGACCGCGACAGTCAGCAGCTTATGCTCCGTGAAACGCGCGTCCATCGCACCGCGCAGCGAAGCGACAAGCGCCGTGAAGTTTTTGCAGTCGTCGGACGATGCGTCGATTCCCGCCCAGTCACAGGTCGGGTATTCCCAGTCAATATCCAAACCGTCGAGCCGCATCCGTTCGATCATATCCATGCAGGAATCCGTGAAAGCGGCGATCCCTTCCGGCGACGCGCACATCCGGGAAAATCCGCCCGCTCCCCAGCCGCCGACCGACAGCGTGACGCGAAGCTCCGGCTTGATCTTACGCCAGCGCTCCGCCTCAGCGGCGGCGGTCTTCCACATCGGGTAAAAGAGCTTTCCTTTCACGACCAGCCCGAACGCGATGTTGATCACGTCGAGCTTCAGAACGTCCTCCCGGCTCACGCGATTTAACTGTCCAAAACAATATCCGGCGATCATACGCTTTCCTCCCGGTCCGATAATCTGACACTATTATATCAGCTCCCGTCCGAAAAGTCAAGGGAGGAATTCATCCGAGCGTCAGGTCGAGGAGCATCATCAGAAAGAATCCGCCCGTGAAGGACAGAACGCCGGGCGCCGGTCTCTCCGGGTCGATCATGTCCGGGACCAGCTCGCAGAGGATGACGTAAAACATCGCGCCCGCCGCATAGGACAGCAGAAAGGGCAGGATCGTGCGCACCTCGTGTGCAAGCAGAACGGTCAGCGCACCGCCGACCGGCTCCACTGCGCCCGACAGCACGCCCCAGAGGAACGCGCGTCCCTTTTTCATTCCCTTTGCGCCGAGCGGGAGCGAGATCACCGCGCCCTCCGGCACGTTCTGCACCGCGATGCCGACCGACAGCGCGAACGCCGCCGCCAGCGTGACGCCGCTCTGCCCGCTCATCCAGCCCGCGAAGCTCACGCCGATCGCCATTCCCTCCGGCAGATTGTGCAGCGTGACGGCAAGCCCGGTCATCAGCGTCCGACGGTCCTCCGCTGTGTTTGGCAGTACGCCGTCACATATCAGATCGAATGCCAGCAGCGACAGCATTCCCGTCAGGAATCCCGCCATGACCGGAAAAGCGCCCTGCCCTGCCTCCGCCGCCATGGACTTTGACGGAAAAAGCAGACTGAAGATCGAAGCCGCGCACATCACGCCCGCCGCCGTTCCGTTCATCACGCGGCTGACGCCGTTATCGACACGCTTCATGAAAAAAACAAAGGACGAGCCGAGCGAGGTCCCGAGAAACGGGATCGCCAGACCCGCCGCAATAAGGTAAATCATTCCCGACACCGCCTTGTTTCTGCGGCTCCGCACGATGCGGAAACCGCGTCTCAGGCTCAGTATATCGTTCTGTACGGCTTACGGTTCCCGCGCCGGTCGGACGCTTTTGACGCGGCGGACGGAAAAACGCGCGTCCGCGCGTCCGGGAGGTCCCGGAACGCGCAGACGCGCGCTCTGTCTGATTTTTCCGACTGCCGGTTTTTCCGGCAGTCAGGTCTGATTTCACGCCGATGTTATCCGGCTGTCGGTCCGGGCTTTCGCCGCCGGTTTCCGGCTGTCGGTTCTGATCCTGCTCTGCCGGGCTGATTCCCGACCGCATATTCCCGCACCGCCGTTCAGCGGGAGAACAGCTTCTTCCGTGTGCTGACCCGGAGCGTTTTCCCGTCCGACGTGACGACGAACGTCCCGTTCCGGTCGGTGCGGAGCAGATCCGACTCCGACACGCCCGCCGCGTTCAGCCGGAGCAAAACCGGACGGTGCGGATGCCCGTAATCGTTCCCTTCACCGCACGAGATCGCCGCGGCGGTCGGGGAGACCGCTTTCAGAAACGCCTCCGTCGACGAGCCGTCCGAGACGTGGTGTCCGACCTTGAGGAAAACCGCGTCGAGCAGAGCGCCGTCATAGCGTTCGAGCAGCTGCGCTTCCACGGCGGCGGTCGCGTCTCCCATGAACAGGAATGACGTTTCGCCCCAGTCGATCCGCAGCACGACGCTCGCCGTGTTCAGATCCATCGGGTCGATCCACGCAGGATCAGGCGACAGAACGGTCAGCGTCATGCCGCCCAGCACATACCGGCCGCCTGCCCGCGCCGGCGTCACCGATACGTCCGCGCGTTCCGCCGCGTCGAGCAGATTCCGGAACGACGACGTGTCGGACGCCGCTTCCGGCATCAGCAGCGTGCCGACACGGAAGCGCGTCAGGATCATGTCCGCTCCGCCGATGTGGTCCTCGTGCGGATGCGTGCAGATAAAGCAGTCGAGCTTTTTCACGCCTTCCTCGGCGAGCGTCCGGTACAGCTTTTCCTCCGACAGATTCGTCCCGGCGTCGATCAGCAGATCCGCTTTCTTCGTCCGCACGAGCAGCGCGTCCCCCTGTCCGACGTCGATGACACGCAGCTCCAGCGTATCGGCGGCGGGCGAACCGGCGATCAGACCGGCTTCCCGAAGGAACGAAACGATCCTGCCGCCGTAAGCCATGAAAACGACCGCCGCCAGCACGATCAGCGCCGTCACGATCAGTGCGGTCAGAACGCCGGCGTTCTTCCTTTCGCGTTCCCCGCTCTCGCTGCGCTTCGTTTTCCTTCCCCATCCGTTCCCCGTGCTTTTCGTCCCGCGGCGGGATGAGCCATAGGAGGAACCGCGTTTCTTCGTCATGGCGTCACCCCTCTGTCAGTCGTTCGGAGAACGCTCCGGACGGGAATCATTTCAGCTTCATCGTCAGCGCGATCCGCTTTTTCGTAAGATCGACCGACTTCACCTTTACCTGCACCACGTCGCCGACCGACAGCACCTCGCTCGGATGGCGAATGAACCGATCCGCGATCTCCGAGATGTGGACCAGTCCGTCCTGATGCACGCCGATGTCGACGAACGCGCCGAAGTCGATGACGTTGCGGACCGTTCCGGTCAGCAGCATCCCCGGCTTTAAGTCGGCGATGTCCATGATGTCGTCGCGCAGGACGACCGGCGGCAGACTGTCGCGCACGTCGCGTCCCGGCTTTTCCAGCTCCGCGATGATGTCGCGCAGCGTCGGCTCACCCACATCAAGCTCGGCGCAGAGCGCCTTCATGCCGCGCTTCTCCGCCTTCTGACGAAGCCCCGCGAGCCTTCCGGCGCGCACATCCTCCGGCGTGTAGTCGAAGTCCGCGATCAGCCGCCGCGCCGTGTCGTAGCTTTCGGGATGAACGCCCGTGCAGTCGAGGATCTCCGAAGAGCCGGACACCCGGAGGAATCCGGCGCACTGCTCGTATGCCTTCGCGCCGATGCGCGGCACCTTGAGGATCTGCGCGCGCGACCTGAACTCTCCGTTCTCCTCGCGGTATTTCACGATATTCTTCGCGGCGGTCAGATTGATGCCCGCCACGTAGGACAGGAGCGAATAGGACGCGGTGTTCACGTCGACGCCGACGCGGTTCACGCAGTCCTCGACCACGCCGCCCAGCGCTTCGTCGAGCCGCGCGGGCTTCATGTCGTGCTGATACTGCCCGACGCCGCTGGCTTTCGGGTCGATCTTGACCAGCTCCGCCAGCGGGTCCTGCAGGCGCCGCGCGATGGAGACCGCGCTTCTCTGCATGACGTCGAAATCCGGGAATTCCTCCGCCGCCAGCTTCGACGCGGAGTAGACCGACGCGCCCGCTTCGCTGACCACGGCGTATTTCACGTCGCCGCCCAGCTCCTTGAGTAATCCCGCGATGAGGATCTCGCTCTCCTTCGACGCGGTGCCGTTGCCGATGGCGATGACGCCGACGTCGTGCTGACGGATGAGACGGGTCAGCGTCCGCTTGGCCTCCTCGACGCGCTCCTGCGGCTTCATCGGATAGATGACCGCCGTGTCCAGCACCTTGCCGGTCTTATCGACGACCGCGAGCTTGCAGCCGTTGCGGTAGCCGGGGTCGTAGCCGAGCGCGGTCTTTCCTTTGAGCGGCGGAGACATCAGCAGATGCTTTAAGTTGTCCTCGAACACCTTGATCGCGCCCTCGCAGGCGTCGTCAAAGCAGGCGGAACGGATCTCGCGCTCGACGCTCGGCGCGATCAGACGCTCGTAGCTGTCGACGATCGCGCGCTCGACATAGGGCTTCGCCGGACTGTCCCATCCGGCGACGATATTGCCGTAAAGATCGTTTAAGATGATCTCCTCCGGCATTTCGAGCGAGACCTTTAAGTATTCTTCCTTTTCGCCGCGGTTGATCGCCAGCACGCGGTAGCCGGGCAGCTTCGACACGCGCTCGCGGAAGTCGTAGTACATCGAATAGACCGAGTCGCCGTCCTTCGCCTGCTTTGTGACCAGCTCGCCGTATTCGGCGGTCAGCGCGCGGATGCGCTTGCGCCAGTCGGCGTTGTCCGAAATGTCCTCGGCGATGATGTCGCACGCGCCCGCGAAGGCGTCCTCGACCGTCGGGACCTCCTTTTCGGCGTCGACGAATCCCTCCGCCAGCCCTTCGAGCGACGGCGAATAGCTTCTTTTCTGCTCGAAGATCAGCTTTGCCAGCTCTTCCAGCCCGTGCTCCCGCGCGATCGACGCGCGCGTGCGGCGTTTCGGACGGAAGGGACGGTAAATATCCTCGACCTCGGTCAGGATGACCGCCGCGTTCAGAGCCGCCTCGATCTCGGGCGTGAGCTTTTCCTGCTCGGCGATCAGCGCGCGGACCTCCTCCTTGCGGCTTTCGAGCGAGCGCAGGTAGGCGAGCCGTTCCGAGAGCGTGCGCAGCACCGTATCGTCGAGCGAGCCGGTGACCTCCTTGCGGTAGCGGGCGATAAACGGGATGGTGTTGCCGTCGTCGATCAGCGCGACGGTCTTTTCGACCTGTTCGGGTCTTAATCCAAGCTCGGCGGCGAGCGTTTTGATGATATCCATATGGTAAACCGTTCCTTTCATCGGGGTCGGAAAGCCGTCCGTCCCCCGTTTCCGTATTCTGAGGAAACAAAACCGGGTCGGACGACCCGGATCTTTATCCGTCTCGGATTTTCAGAGACTGCCTTTAATCGTTCAGATGCGAGCGGAGAAGCGCTTCCTCCTCTGCGTTCAGCTCGCGCCACTCTCCGCGTTCCAGCGACGGGTCGAGCGGGACGTCCGCAAAGCGGATGCGTTCGAGATAAGTTACCCTGTTGCAGACCGCTTCGAGCATTCGCTTGATCTGGTGGAATTTTCCCTCCGTGACCGTGATCTCGCCGGACATTCCGTCTTCCGCCAGCGTGACGAGCGCGGGCTTTGTCAGCTCGCCGTCGAGAAGCACCCCGGCTTCGAGCCGCTTCCGGTCTTCCTCGGTGACGACCCGCCCGGCGCGGAAAAAGTAGACCTTCGGCACATGATGCTTCGGCGACAGCACGCGGTGGCAGAGTTCGCCGTCGTTTGTCAGTATGAGCAGACCGACGGTGTTCTTGTCGAGCCGTCCGCAGGGGAACAGCCCGAGCTTTTTATGGCGGTCGTCGAGCAGCTCGAGGACCGTTTTTTCGCGAGGGTCGTCGGTCGCGCTGATATAGCCCTCCGGTTTGTTGAGCATAAGATAGGTAAAGGGACGCCAGACGACCGGCTGACCGAGGTAGGTGATCCGGTTCTTCTCCGGGTCCACGTGAACGTCGGCTTTCTTCACCGCCGCGCCGTCGACCGTGATCCCGCCTGCCTTTGCCGCCTTCGCGCATTCGGTGCGGGAGCAGAGTCCCATTTCGGAAAGAAGTCTGTCAAGTCTCATCGTCGTCCCCCGTCCGCGTCCCGAAGGAAGCGGTGCGACCGCCGCGCCGAAGCGCCTGCGGTCCATTTCTGTCGAATTTTCAGCGCATTTCCGCGCCGGAGCTGTGTCTCCCGGTCAGACGAAAATGCCGATGATCGCCTTGCACACAAAGATCGCGGCGATCCCGAAGATGACCAGTCCCACGCCCAGACCGAGCATAAAATCATGCCTGCGCTGTTTTTTCAGCGTCTCTGCTTCGCTGACGGCGGGAGGTACGGTCTGTTTCTGACGAACCGTCCAGAGCTTCGTCTGAGAAAGCGCGCCCGATGCGGGAGCGCGTCCCCCGTTCTGCCCGGCTGTCCGGGACGGCGGGAGCGGACGGGTTCCGCTGCTCTGCCGGATCGGACGGAGCGCCGTGCTCTTTCCGGAAGGACGGACGTTTCTATTCGCGCCGGTTTGCATGACCGACCGGTTCACCGGAAGATTCGCTCCGCCGACCGGCGGAGCTTCGCCGGCGGCCGGCATACCCGTATGCGGCGTTCTGACCGCGTTCGGTATCTCGCCCGTATGCGGCGTTCTGACCGCGTTCTGCGGTCCGACCTGCGGGGAAATGCCGCGGTTCACGCCGACCGGACGGTCCGCGCGGGAACGTCCGTAAAGCGGCGCGCCGGTCTGCATTCCGCCGAGAGGTGAAACACCGGTGCGAAGCTCTGCCGGACCGCGCTGAACCGGTACGGAACCGTGCGGATCCTGCCCGGAAGACCGGATCGGACGGACGGTGCGGGAGACTTCCCCGCGCCCTGACGCGGCGGTCGGTCGGACGCCGTTACGCGGCTCCGCCTTTGACGGCTGGATGACCGGACGCTTTTCCGGTTCGCGGTGGATCATGGAAAGTCCCCCTTTCTTTGGAATTAGGATATGCTGAAACGGCTGTTTCGATACAGCCCCTTTTATTTTAACATACAACTCGGCAAATGTAAAGAGCGTCCGCCGATTTCCTGCATTATTGCCAAATTCGGGCTGCATGATACGGAAATATTGTCTGATATTTTTCTTTCGGATTTGAAAAAACTCTTGATTTTTCCGGCAGGATGTGGTATAATGATTTTGTTATGGATATGCGCTGTGCGGTTCATGACCGAAGCAGTCCGCTGCATTGCTCTGCATGAATGCTTCGTCACACTATTGAATCGATTTTCAAAAGGAGGAAGCCTGACATGGATTTAATCAAGGCTTTTACGAATGAGCAGTTAAAGACGGATGTACCCGTTCTTAACATCGGTGACACCGTTAAGGTTCACAACAAGATCAAAGAAGGTACCAGAGAGAGAATTCAGCTCTTTGAAGGCACCATCATCGCCAAGAACGGCGGCGGCATCTCCGAAACCTTCACCGTAAGACGTATCTCCTACGGCGTCGGCGTCGAGAAGACCTTCCCGGTCCATTCTCCGAACGTTGAAAAGGTTGAGATCGTCCGCTCCGGTAAGGTCAGACGCGCAAAGCTCTACTATCTGCGCGACAGAGTCGGCAAGAGCTCCAAGGTCAAGGAACAGATCTGAATTCTGCCGGCTGCCCGGCAAAAGTCACACAAACAAAGAAAGCTCCCCGGGATTTCCTTCCCGAAGGAGCTTTTTTGTTGTTCCGGCAGATCAGCCCTTGACGACTTCTGCTGCGGGGGCGTCCGTCTTGACCTTTTCGATGGCGGCGAGGCAG
>JAZRXB010000362.1:0-3237 GCA_045600005.1 Eubacteriales bacterium
GCATACGCCGGTCCTCCGGCGGAATATCGGAAAGAAAGGCATCGTTATGGAACGTAAATCACTTGCCAGGCAGAAAGCGCCGGTCATCATCGGCGTCGTCCGCGAAAAGACCCCCAAAGAGGCCATCGCCGCCATCCGCAACTGCGAGGTCCACGGCGCGACCGGCATCGACCTGCACGTCTCCTGCCTTGAAGACGAATTTCAGACGGTCGACGCGATGAAGGGCATCATCGCCCGCTCGAATCTGCCGGTCATGGCGCTCAACTACAACCAGCGCTGGGACCGCTCCTCTGCCGGATGGGACGAGGAGACCCGTCTCGAACTGCTCTACAAGGCGGCGGAAGCGGGCGCGGCTGCGATCGATATGCAGGGGTACAGCTTCGACGAAGGCTCCCGCTCGAAGTTCGACGAGCGCTTTAAGGACTGCGGCTACTCCTTCGTGAAGGATTCCCCGCGCGAGATCGTCGTGGACCCCGAGATCATCGAAAAGCAGAAGGCGTTCATCGAAAGGATCCACGCCGCCGGCTGCGAAGTGCTGATGTCGAACCATCCGGGCGTTCAGATGAACACCGAGCAGATGGTCGAATGGGCGAAATTCTTACTCGAACGCGGCATGGATATGCTCAAATTCGTCACGGTCGCCAGGGACGAGGAGGACCTTGCCGAGAGCTTCCGCGCGATGATCCACCTGAAACGCGAGATCCCGATCCCGGTCGCCTACCACGTCAACGGCGCGGTCGGACGTCCGTCCCGCATCATCAACCCGATGCTCGGCGGATTCCTTGCGTTCTGCTGCGACGGCTACGACGCATACAGCGACCCCGAACAGCTCGACGTTGCGACCGCTCGCACGATCGTCGACCAGTACGACCGTCTGAGATAACCACTATTATATATTTATGGAAGGAATTTTATTATGAGCAAGGTATCGTTTGTCACCGGCGCGGGCGGATATATCGGCGGAGCCATCGCCAGAACGCTCGCCGCACGCGGAGATTCGGTCATGGTCTGCGACATCAACGCCGAGACCGCCGCAAAGGTCGCCGGACAGATCATGGAAGCGGGCGGAAACGCCGCGTGGGTCGCCGCCGACGTGAGCGTTTCGAGCGAAGTCGACGCCGCGATCGCGAAGACCGTGGAGACCTTCGGCAGACTGGACGCAGCCGTTCACGCGGCAGGCGGCAGCGCGAAGATCGCCGGTCCGGACGCGAAATACGCCGACCTGATCGATCAGGAGGATTTCGTCATCGACCGCGTGTTCAAGATCAACCTCTACGGCGCAATGTACGTCGGCAGAGCGGCGGGACGGCAGTTCAGGGCGCAGGGCGGCGGCGGGACCATCGCGTTCATCTCGTCCGCCATCGGTCTGAACGGCTACAACGGCAAAGCCGAATACGCGGCGGCGAAGGGCGGCGTGATCGCGCTCGCCAAGTCGCTGGCGAAGGAAATGGGCAAGCTCAACGTCACGGTCAACACGGTCGCGCCGGGCGCGGTCGGAAACGTCTGGGTGCGGGACGAGCAGATGTACGGCGTGAGCTTCTTAAAGAACACCCGCGGCAGCGATCAGGACATCGCCAACGCGGTCGAGTTCGTCACCTCCGAGAAAGCGCGCTATATCACCGGTCAGACCATCGTGGTCGACGGCGGACGCTCGCTGGCGCTCAAGGGGACCGACTGACCGCTCATTCCGTGCGGAACACGGGCAGAGCGCTTTGCGCTCTGCCTTTTTTCCGGCATTTTTGAATGAATCTGCCCATATGAAGTAAATTCAGTAAAATTGCCCTGATTTTTCCCGGTTTATGATGAGATTCACGTCAGCATTTCTGTCAATACTGCACAGTTTTATGAACCGATGCTCTGTCAAGAACGTTCCGCTTTTTTCCGGAAACGCCTTGACAAACGGCGTAAAAAAGCGTATAATAAGTTATTTATATAATCAGGAGACTGCCTTATGGAAATGACAACCCCCGCAAAGAAAAAGAAACCGCCGCTCGTCGTGCGCATCCTGCTCGGCATCCTGCTTGCAGCAGCCGGGCTTCTGCTGGCGGCGCTGATCGCCGTCTGGGCGCTCTGGCACAATGAGATCGGCACGTTCCTCACCATCAAGGAGCTTGCCCCGTATAACGGATCGCATAAGGACGGCGCGACCTATTACATCGACATGAAGGGCGGCTACTACTTCGACGATTTTCTGAAAAAGGGCGGCGCTTCGAGCGACGATCAGATCATCGACTTCCTCGTCGGACACATCACGCACGGACTCATCCCGATGGAGATCACGCCCGGCAAGGTCGCCTGCTCGGTCTTCACGGCGGAGCTTGAAAACGGCGGCCGCGTGTTCGGACGCAACTACGATATGTCGTCGGAGCGCGCGACCGCCATCGTCCACACGAAGCCGGGTCATGGGCGGCACGAATCCTACTCGACGATCGACTTCAGCTTCCTCGGCGTCGGAAACGAAGGACCGGTCACGCCCTATCAGAAGCTGCTCAGCCTTGCGGCGGCTTACGTTCCGCTCGACGGCGTGAACGACGCGGGGGTCAGCGCCGCCATTCTCGTCTCCAATCAGGGGGTCGACGGCAGGGCGACCGATCAGAACACCGCCCGTCCCGATATCACCTCGTCGACGCTCATCCGTCTCATCCTCGACTACGCCGACGACGTGGAGGAAGCCATCGCGCTCGCCGAACAGTACGATATGCACGACAGCGCGGGACGCGCCTATCACTACGTCGTTGCCGACGCATCGGGTCACAGCGCCGCGCTCGAATGGATCAATGATACCTTCGTCAAGGACAACGACGCCGCCGCGCGCACGCTCCGCGTCACCCGGAGCGACGATTCCGGCGTGCAGATCGTGACGAACTATATCGTCGCCGACGGCTACTACGACGGCTGCCCCGCCGATACGAAGATCCACGGGCTTGACCGATATCAGTACCTCGAAAAGAAGCTGAAAGCGGCGGGCGGCGTTCTGGCGGATGAAGACGAAGCGATGGCTCTGCTCGACGGCGTTTCGCGCCGCGACTGGGTGACGAAAGCGCTCACCATCCACAGCGCGGTGTACAATCTGACCGAGCGGACGGTCCTCTGGGTCGGAAACGAGCATTACGGTGAAGGATCGCACACCTTCCGTTTCGGCATCGGAAAATAAAATAGCGATGTGTTCCGAAGCGATGTGTTCCGCAAAGCGGAACACATCGCTTCAACTAAGTCGGGGGCCAAGCGGTCTTAGGA
>JAZRXB010000363.1:0-13091 GCA_045600005.1 Eubacteriales bacterium
CAAATCCACCAAAATGTCCAAACGCGGTTCCAAGACGCTTCGCTATGCCTTGATCAATGCCGCATGGCAATTGACTCTCCACGATCAGACTTTTTCAGATTACTACAACCTGAAACGCTCTCAGGGACTCAATCATTATGGCGCCCTCGGTCATGTCGCACACAAGCTCGTTCGCGTTATCTTCAAACTCCTGCGTGACAATACCCCTTTTCAGCCTCAGAAAATTTCTTCGGTAAATCTTTCATTTTCCTCTTGACTTTTCATAGCCGGTCTCCTTTATCTCAATAGAATCAGTCAGCCCGAAACGCAGTGCGTCCGGGCTGATTTTCCGATGCCGCTCAGTTTCCGCCGCGGACGAATTCTTCGATCTCCTTCTGCTCGCCGCCGATCTCGCGGAACAGGTCGAACAGCTCATGCGCGCCGCCGCTGACCACAAAGACCGACTCTGCTGCGGCGAGCTTCAGCGGGAGCTTCGTATAAACCTCGCCGCGGTAGTTGACCCTCTCGTATTCCGCCCGGCGGATACGTCCGTTGTGCGGATTCCAGAGCTCGGGATTCAGCTCGCCGCGCAGCAGGACCGTTCCGTCGTAATCCGACGCGGTGGAATTCGAGAAGAAGTACACGTCACAGCCCTCCTGCTTTTTGTGCAGGCAGCCGAACACGCCCTTCGTCTCCATCGCGTCCGCCGCGCCCGAAGCGTCGTACTGCGGCGCGATCAGGCTGAGCGTTCCGTGATCGTCGAAGCGCGGCATATCCAGCATCTCGACGTCGTAGGGTATGTCGAGACTGTCGAGCAGATCCGCGATGACCCGGCTGTCAACGTAATAAACGCCGTCCGCGCCGGTTTTGGCAGAGGGAAGGAAATACGCCGCGCCGCCTCTCTCGTTGTGATTCTCATAGATATCCTGGATCACCGAGTTTTCGCCGTCCCGGATGCCGAAGATCTCGCCGATCAGACGGTTGACCTCCTCGTCGCCGTTCTTTTCGGGCGTAAACTCAAACGCCTTCGACGGAAGCTCGACGGTGGCGATGACCTTGCCGCCCTCGTCCCAGAATTTCTTGATCAGACGCAGATTGTCGAGCGAGATCATCGACATACCCGGCATCAGCAGGACGCGGAAGCGCTCGAAATTGACCGTGTTGTTCAGATAGAGCACGCCGTCGTCCGCCGTGACCTTTTCGCTCATGACCTCCGGGTGCAGCACGGTCAGATCGTGTCCGGCATACGCCATCACGCTGTTGATGAGCGTCATGAAGTCGGTATTGTCCGGCGTGGTCGAAAATTCAAAGCCGTGCGGCTGCGCTTCATAGAGATACATCTGCGAATGGACCGAATAGATCGGATAAAGCAGCGCGATGTCGGCGATATGCCGTCCGCCGCGCAGCATCGCCTGACAGCGGGTCATGTAGTCGAGCAGTCCCGGCAGAACGTTTTTGAACTCCGGATTCCGGTGCGAGACCTCGTGCGGGATCCGCGCCTTGCCCGACAGCCACAGCGTGTGCGGGATCATGAAGTTCACGCCGCGTGAAAAGGCGTTCATCGCCTCGGCGTACAGGATCCGTTCGTTCAGCGTGTGATAGTTGCCGTAGATCTCGCAGACCACCGTGTCGATGTCGTAGTTGTACGCCGCGCTCGACGCGATCTTCAGTCCGTTGAAGCCGTACATATACCAGTGGACCATATCGAGTCCGACCGCGCCGCTGTGCTTTCTCCACAAAAAACCGTCGCCGTACACCCACGAGCAGGAAGCGTCCTTCGGCTCGCAGACGTGACCGGTCGAAGCCAGCCCGTTGCGGCGCGTGAAGTCGCCGACCGCCTTGAAGAAGCCGTCCGCGAACATATGCGCGCGGCAGTCCATGAAAAGCGCCTTGTAATGCGCGGTGTCCTCGCCGATGGATTCCCACAGCGCCGGATAATAGGGCGCCGGGTCGAAGCCGTAGCGTTCCTCGAACACCTCGTTGAAGCTATAATCCCACATCCGGCGGTTGGGCGCGTTGTACTGCAGATCGTCGTAGAAGGTGATCCTCACGACGTCGCCGATGTAATCCTGATACCGGTCGGCAAAACGCTTGTAGGTGAGCGAAATATAGTCCATGCAGGCGTCGTAGTTCATAAAGTTGGCATAGCCGTTGTTCGTGCGCACGCAGACGTATTCCTGCACGTTCCAGTTTCCGTCCGGGACCGTCCATTCGAGCTTTCCGTCCCGGATGAAGGGACGCAGATCGATTGTCGTGCAGCGGTCCACCTCAACGGCGACGAGCGCCATCAGCTTCAGCCCTTCCTCTTCGCGGAGCTTCCGGCTGACCTTCTGACCCTCCATGCACTCATAGATATAGCGCCGGAGCATCAGCGCCGTCGAGTCGGGGAAGACCTTCGCCATCTCGCCGCCCGCGCGTCCGGTCGGGAAATCCAGATCATCGTAATAGATGATCTGCATATCCAGCTCGCGCGCCTTGTCGAGCAGAGCGCGGTAGCTGTCGTAATATTCATCGGTCCCGAAGGCGGGCGAGGTCGCCGCTTCGCCGGAGGAGACCGGCAGAGGCGTCAGACCGCCGTAACCGCTCTTTTTGTAGAGCGCGATATTCTTCGCGACCTCGTCGCAGAGCTTTCCGTCCTTGGCAAACGCGCCGTCCATATGATAAAAGGGGACCGGGCGGCAGTCGCCGGGCATGGACTGAAAGTCGCGTTTCAGTTCTCTGTAATCCTTAGCGTTTTTTCGATTGAGCATTATACTGACCATCCTTTCCGCGGACCCGGCAGAACACTTCCCGCCGTACCGCTGTCTGAAAATGCAGACCGAATGGGATCTTCTCCGTGCGGAGCAGTTCCCGTTAGGCTGTTATGATACCACACTTGAAGCCCCATGTCAAGAGCAAAAGCGGAAAAAATCACATTTCTTAATTAATGTATAAAACAGGGCGCTGTTTTTGGTACTATCGCTTCCTTTTTCACCCGAATTTTTGAAACGCCGAATAATTTATTGCCGAAATCAAGGTGAATATCCGGATAATTTTTGTGTAAATTTTTGTTTTGTCTTGACATCGCGGGAAATGTCAGGTATAATAATATCATCCGTTTTTTTCAGATTATGACCTTTCACACCGAAAGAGGTGATTTTGACTTGGTAGCACTCGATCATTACCCGTCGGGGCTCCTTGAAGTCCTCGACAGCAAGGGCGTTGCGGAGGATAAGATCCTCCTTCTCGCCAAATGCGATATGAATCTGGAGGGTACGCACTGCGACAATTTCCTCGTTGCGACGAAAGACGAGCTGATCCTTCTGTCCGGCGTCGTCACGCTGAACCAGAAGCAGGGCGCGACCGTCCTCTCCCCCGTTTCCGCTTCCCGTCTGGAAGCCTCGTTCACCGAGCTTTCCTACGAATGCCATATGCTGTCCGACCTGTCGGACTTCGCGCTGGAAGAACTTCTCTCCTCCTGCCGTCTGGTCGCCAAAAGCGCCGAAAAGGGCGGTTTCCTCCTGCTCGCCGTCTTCACGAACTCCTCGAAGAATGAAATGAGCCTGTTCGTCAAGTACATCAAAAAGGCGAAGGACGGCAAACCGGTCGAGCTGGACGAGGAGGACTCCAAGGCGTCCCGCTTCTGCCCGAAATGCGGGCAGCGCTATCCCGACCCCAACCGGAAGATCTGCCCGCGCTGTATGGACAAGGGCAAGCTCATCCGCCGGATGAGCGGCTTCTTCCTGAAATATAAAGGACATCTTGCCGTCATCCTTCTGATGCTGGTGCTGATGAGCGCGCTGGGCGTCATCTCTCCCTACATCGGCTCGCAGTTCTACTATGACGAGGTGCTGACAAAGGACGGCAGCTTCTACGGTCAGATCCTTCTGGTGCTGGCGATGATCGTCGGGATGCGCGTTTTCAACGTCATCCTCAATATGATCAACGGCGTCGTCACCACGCGCATCGCCTCGCTGATCACCTATGACCTGAAGCAGACGATCTTCAACGCCATTCAGCGTCTGTCCATCGGCTTCTTCACCGGCCGTCAGACCGGCGGTCTGATGACGCAGGTCAACAGCGACGCGCAGACCATCTACAACTTCTTCTGCGACGGACTGCCGTATTTCCTCATCAACGTCGTTCAGGTCGCCGTGCTGATCGTCATCATGTTCTGCATCAAGGCGTCGCTGGCGGTCCTGTCGCTGATCGCCATTCCGCTGTTCGTTCTGACGATCCGGTTCATCTTCGGACGGCTCGACAAGCTGCACGCCAAGCGCTATTCCAGCTCCCGCGCGATGAACGGAGCGCTCTCCGACGTGCTGGGCGGCATCCGCGTCGTCAAGGCATTCTCGAAGGAAAAGAATGAAGTACAGCGCTTCAACCGCTATTCCGAGCGTCTGGCGCAGAACGAAAAGAATCTGTCCGATTTCCAGAACGTCGCGTGGCCGTTCGCCAACTTCCTTCTTTATCTCGGTCACATCTTCGTTCTCGGTTTCGGCGGCTGGATGTGCATCAAGGGGCAGCTCTCCTACGGCGTGCTTCTGACCTTCCAGGCATACATGAACATGATTTACAGCCCGATCACCTTCTTCATCGACATGACCTACTGGGCGACCGACTGCCTGAATGCCTGTGCGCGTCTCTTTGAGGTCATGGACGCCGTTCCGGAGGTCGTCGAATCCGAGCATCCCGTTCCGATGGAAAAGATGGAAGGTCATGTGACCTTCAAGGACGTCGAATTCTCCTACGTCAAGAACCGCAAGGTCATCGACGGCGTGAGCTTCGATATCGAAGCAGGCAAGGTCATCGGCATCGTCGGTCATACCGGTGCGGGCAAATCGACGCTCGCCAACCTGCTCATCCGTCTGTACGACGTCTCGTCCGGCGAGATCCTGATCGACGGTGTGAACGTCAAGGACATCTCCTTCGCCGACCTGCGCCGCAGCATCGCCATCGTCTCGCAGGAGACCTACCTTTTCATGGGGACCATCCTCGACAACATCCGCTACGCACGTCCCGACGCGACGCTCGACGAGGTGATCGAAGCCGCGAAGATCGCCGGTGCGCACGACTTCATCATGAAGCTGCCCGACGCTTACGCGACCCGCATCGGCTTCGGCTACAAGGACCTTTCCGGCGGCGAGCGGCAGCGCGTCTCCATCGCGCGCGCGGTGCTGCGCAATCCGAAGATCCTCATTCTCGACGAAGCGACCGCCGCAATGGACACCGAGACCGAGCGTCAGATCCAGAACGCGCTCGAACGTCTGGTCAAGGGACGCACGACCATCATGATTGCGCACCGTCTGTCCACGCTCCGCGACGCGGACAAGCTGATCGTCATCGAAAACGGCAAAATGCCGGAATTCGGCACGCACTATGAGCTGATCAGCAAGAAAGGCATTTACTACAATCTCTACCGTATGCAGGTGGAAGCGCTGAAAAACATCGGCATCGAGGGCTAACCACATTCGCCGCCTTCCGGGCTTCGCCGGTCAAAGGCAGAAAGGGATATCATGTCAGAACTTCAGACTCCCGCAGCCGAGGGTGAGCTGCGCGGTATCATCCATATCACCTATTTAAGCCGCGACAACTGCAAGATCACCGAAAAGAACGGTTTTTTGGGGCTTCGCGCCATCGTGGACAAGCCGGAGGACCCGCTTTTCGCGGACGCGGCAAAATCCGACGAAAAGAAAGACGACGAAGCGGCTCCCCGTACTGATCTTCCCGAAGGAAAGATGGAACGGGTCGAGGAGCGCATCTTCCTCTCACGCGCCTTCCCCTTCGATATGCCTTACGATTACATTTCCGTACTCGACAAGGACAAGAAGGAAGTCGGCTTCATCCGTTCGCTGAACGATTTTGACGGCCCGGATAAGTCGCTGCTCGTCCGCGAGCTGGATTCCAAGTATTATTCTCCTCAGATCAAGAAGATCCTGTCGGTCAAGGAACGCTACGGCTTCTCCTTCTGGAAGACCGAATGCGAATTCGGCGAAAAGACCTTCACCTTACAGGACACCTTCCGCAGCATCATCAAGACCTATAACGCCGACGGGACCGAGCGCGTTTATATTCTTGACGTGGACGGCAACCGTTATTCGATCCCGAGCGTCGAAGCGCTCGACCGCAAGAGCTTCAAGAAAATCGAACTGTACTTATGAAAGAACTCACACAGAAGGATTATCCGATCATCAACTCAAAAACGTGGGACGAGTGGGCGAAAAACGGCTGTCCGTGGACGCTGCCCGTCACGCATGAAGAATTTCTCGCCGCGAAGGAAAGCGGCAGACCGCAGGTCTATCTCACGCCCTGCCGGTACGTTCCCGACAGCTGGCTCGGAGAACTGCACGGAAAGAAGCTGTTCGGACTTGCCAGCGGCGGCGCACAGCAGATGCCGCTGTTCGCGGCGTCCGGCGCCTTCTGCACCGTCTTCGACTACTCGGACAGTCAGCTTGAAAAGGAACGTCTGACCGCCGAGCGGGAGGGCTACGATATCGAGATCGTCAAGGGCGACATGACGAAGCCTCTCCCCTTCGCGGACGAGACCTTCGACGTGATCTTCCATCCCGTGTCGAACTGCTACGTCCGCGAGGTCGAACCGATCTGGCGCGAATGCTTCCGTCTTCTGAAACCCGGCGGACGTCTGCTTGCCGGGTTCGACAACGGCATCAACTTCCTGTTCGAGCAGATCGACGAGGAACCGCTCACGCTCGTTAACCGGCTGCCCTTCGACCCGCTCGCCATGCCGGACGCGGCGTTTGAACGGATGCGCGACGATCTGGAAGCCATCCAATTCTCCCATTCGCTGGAAGAACAGCTCGGCGGACAGCTGAGAGCCGGATTTACGCTGAAGGACCTGTACGAGGACCGCGACCGGGACGGCGTGCTGCGCGAATACGCGCCGCAGTACATGGCGACCTTCTCCCTGAAAAGCTGAAAACACTCCTGCGCCGACCGGGCTTCGGACCTCCCGCCCGCCGGCATCACCATGAAAGGATGTGATCTCATGGACCAGCAAAATCCCGTTGTGGACTCCGAAGCCATTGCCGAGGAACGCGCCGCCAGACGCCGTGAAGCGATGTGGCAGCGGCTTCACGCGGTCGATCCCCAGGTCGGCCGTGACGACGTGATCGTCATCTTCGCCTACACGCTTGCCGACCATGTAAACGATCAGAACGAACATGATCAGTGCGCAGACGGTCTCTGTGCCGCCACAAAGGAAAGCGTGATCGTCTATCTGGACGGCAGACGGGTGCGTGAATTCCCGATGAAGGATATCACCGATTTCCGGATCACCGTCGGGATCGGTTCGGTCTGCTGCGAATGCACCGTGAACGGCGAAGACCGCCTGATCTGCCGCAGCGACAACTCGTTCATCGCCGAATACGGCGCGGCAATGAAGCGCCTGAAAAAGTACCTCGAAACGGGGACCTTCAACACCGATTACATGAGGGAGCTGAACCGCGTCTGCGAAAAATGCGGCAGACCCTTCCCGCCCGGCTCGTCCTTCTGCCCGCGCTGCGCAGACAAAGCCGGCACCTTCGGTCGTCTCTGGGCGATCGCCAAGCCCTACAAGTGGTATCTTCTGTTCTCGGTCGTGATGTTCTTCGCCATTACCGCCGTCAATCTTCTGAACCCTTATCTGAACCGGCTTCTCGTCGATAATTATATCCAGCCTGACGCGGTCGAACGCGGCGAAGTCGCGCTGTCCGGTTTCGTGTTCGTCATCCTGTCCATGGCGGGGGTCAGCATCCTCAACCGGGTCCTGTCGATCTTACGCAGCCGTGCGCTGATCATCGCGGGCAACCGCGTCATCGTGAAGCTGCGCGAAATGGTGTTCAACAAGATCCAGATGATGTCGATCAACCGCATTTCCAAGCGCACTGCGGGCGAGCTGATGAACCGCGTCAACGGCGACACCTCGCAGATCCAGCGCTTCATCACCGGCGAGCTGCCGAACATGGTCGAGCAGGTGCTGATGCTGCTCTCCATCTCGCTGATCCTGTTCATCTACGACTGGAGGCTCGCGCTGCTGATCATCTGCCCCGCGCCGTTCGTGTCGATCTCCTTCCGCTTCTTCTGGCGGCATATGCACCGGCTGTGGCACAAGCACTGGGACACCAGCTCGCGCGCCAACACCATCCTGCACGATATCTTTTCCGGCATCCGCGTGGTCAAGGCGTTCGGCATGGAGGAGCGCGAAGCAAAGCGCTTCGACGACGTGTCGAAGGATCTGCGCGACATTTCCATCCGCAACGAGCGCATCTGGGCGATGTTCATGCCGTGGCTCAACTTCTTCATGGGCATCGGCGAATTCTTCCTTCTCTACTACGTCGGCAACAAGATCATCGGCGGAACGATGACGTTCGGTGAAATGGCGCAGTTCTCGTCCTACGTCGGTATGATCTACGGTCCGCTCCGCTGGATCGCCAACCTGCCGCGCCGTCTCATCCAGTTCTCCACCTCCGTCACCAAGGTCTTTGAGATCATCGACGAAAAGATCGACGTGCCGGACCGCGAAAATGCCGTCGATATCGACATCAGGGGAACCATCGACTTTGAACACGTCTCCTTCGGCTACGACGAGACGACCGACGTTCTCAAGGACGTCAATCTGCACGTCGAGCCGGGCGAAATGATCGGCATCGTCGGCAAATCGGGCGCGGGCAAATCCACGCTGATCAACCTTTTAATGAGAATGTACGACATCGGCGACGGTTCGATCAAGGTCGACGGCGTGGATCTGCGCGATATCTCGCAGGATTCCCTCCGTTCGCAGATCGGCGTCGTGCTTCAGGAGACCTTCCTGTTCGCCGGAACAATCTACGAGAATATCGCCTACGCGAAGCCCGACGCGACCCGCGACGAGATCATCACCGCCGCGAAGATCGCCGGTGCGCACGAATTCATCATGAAGCTCCCGGACGCCTACAATACCAAGGTCGGCGAAAAGGGTCACACCCTGTCCGGCGGCGAACGTCAGCGTGTTTCCATCGCCCGTGCGCTGCTGCACAACCCGCGCATCCTGATCCTCGACGAAGCGACCGCTTCGCTCGACACCGAGACCGAGCGTCAGATCCAGGAATCGCTCCAGAAGCTCATCAAGGACCGCACCACCTTCGCCATTGCGCACCGTCTGTCCACGCTGCGCAACGCGACGCGCCTGATCGTCATCGACAAGGGCGTGATTGCCGAGGTCGGCACGCACGACGAGCTGATGCGCAAGAAGGGCATTTATTACGGTCTTGTCATGGCACAGCGCCAGATGTCCAAAATGGCGCCGAAAAACGCCGCCGTCTCCTGATAAGCCGTCTCTTTACGGCACACAAAAAGGAACGCACCGCTTCATGCGGTGCGTTCCTTTTTTATCAGGTTGAACTGTCAGCCGTTATATCAGCCGATCAGACCGATCATCCGATCAGGTAAACCTTTGCCGTCGGGTCGGCGGGGAGAATGATGTTCGCCTCGGTCGTCTCGTCGTAAGGCTCGTAGCGGTCGTAGGGAACGCCGTACTTGCCGTAGTTCGCGCCCTTTTCGGCGATGTAGAGGTTGCCCTCCATCTTCGGCAGGTCGGATACGCGGGTCGAGCTGATGGAGACCAGCACGTCGATGCTGCGGTCAAAAACGCAGTTCCGGATCGTGTAGTCCTCGGCGTGATACTTTCTCTTGCAGCCGAGCCAGCCGCCCTGAATGTGACGCGCGACCTTGTTCGGTCTCTGCCAGCCCCAGCCGCCTGCAAAGCGGCAGATGTTGTCCTCCATCAGGATATCGCGCATGATATCGTCGTCGCTGTCGTCCTGATCGCAGAAATATTCGATGGAATAAATGCAGCGCTCAAACAGATTGCCGATGTAGCGGACCTTCTCCATCACGAGAACGCCGTCGGTCACAAAACGCTGCGCGGTCTGTCCCGGACGGACATAAGCGCTCGTCAGGTCGACCTTGCAGTTTGCGAAATTGCCCTTGCGCTGATGGGTGACGCCTGCGTCATAGATATCATGGATGAAGCAGTTTTTCAGCGTGTAGTCATAGCATGCGCCGTAAATTTCCACGCCGTTGCCGAAGCGCGTGACCACGCCGTTCGGGCTGTAATGCTGGATCGCGCCGCCAAGCGGTCCGATCTCGCAGTTCTGGACCGTCAGCTCCATGACCGTTCCCGCGCTGACGCCGTGCGCACCGCACCAGCGGATGTTCAGATTATCGATGGTGATGCTGTTGCCGCCGATCATCAGCGTGTGACGGCCGGTCAGGAATTCGATGGAGCGGAACAGCGAACCGGGGTTGCCCTTGTCGCAGCGCAGATAAACGACCGCCTTGTTCGTGCCGGTCATGTTCGGATTGCCCGCGCCGTTCTTTTCCTTATCGCAGGGCTGAAAGAACGCCAGATCGCAGGTCAGATGCTTCTTCACATCAAATACGACCGAATTGTCGCCGCGCAGAACGTACTGACCGTTCACATAGCTCGGGATCTCCTTGTACGCGAATGTGCCGTCCATGTCGAGCGAGCCGCAGTCCGACAGCTCGTACCGGAACATCCAGATGTTGTCGGTCCCGTCGAGCAGCGTCCAGAGCGCCGGATCCGCGCCGTTCATCGGCGAGCAGGTGAGGATCGGCTTTTCGCCTTCCCCGTAAGCCGACAGCGTAACGCCTGCCGGGATGCGATAGCCGTTGATGCGCCACAGATCGCCGCGGCGGAAGAACACCGCGTCGCCCGGCTCCAGCGTCAGACTGTTCAGCTTATCAAACGAACCGATCGCCGTTTCGGGCGACAGACCGTCCGCCTCGTCGGAACCGTCCTTCGACACATAGTAAGACCTGCCGACCGGAACGATCTCCGAAACGCTCGTCCGGATCGCTTTTTTGCGCGCTTCGCTCCGCGCGTCGATCTCCGCTAAGAATTCAGCAGTTGCCTTTAACATGAGATTCTCTCCTTTTCAAAAGTTTATTCGCCAAGCTCCACTCTGCGCACCCGCGACAGATCGCGGCTCAGATGGAGTTTTTTTGTTATCTTACGTCCCTCGGTCTCCACCGTGACCTCGTAGGAGCCGTAATACGCCTTGAATTTCACGTCTGACGCGGAGGTGATCAATTCCTCGTCCGTGCGCCATTCCTCCCGTATCAGCCTGTACAGCGCCCTGTACGCCGCCTTCTCCTCGTATGCGCCGTTCAGCAGACCGGCGGAGGGCAGATTCTCGTCCCCTGCCTTGCGTCTGGTCGTCAGGATGCCGTCGTCCGGCAGATTCCACCACGTGATGCCGGTCAGCGATGGATGGCTGAAACAGATGCGGTAAAGCTGTTCGGCAGCCGCCGCCTGCACGTCCTCGTCCACCTCGCCCTGCACCTTTGACGGGATGCTGATCTCGGAAATGTTGATCGGCTTTCCGAGCGCCGCGTAGGTGTCCAGCACGTTGTAGAGCCGCTCGCCGTTGTAGACGTTCTCGCCGCCGCGGTCGCCGAGATGACACTGCATTCCGATCTCGTCGATCGGCACGCCGCGCCCGAGCAGATCCTTGATGTTCAGATAATACCCGCTGTATTTGCCGCGGAACTCATGGAACGCCGCGCCGACCGTATCGTTCAGGATCAGCGTGTTCGACGGGAACAGGCGTCTCGCCAGCCCGAACATCCAGACGCAGTAATCGTCGTCCGGTACGAGATAGGTCCCGTTTCCACTGCGGTCGCGCATATAAACGTCATAGATGCGCGACGGCTCGTTCACCACGTCAAAGCGCTCACAGCGGTCCGCGTAGCGCGAAGCGATTTCGGAAAAGCGCTTTTCGATGAAATATTTCAGCTCGCCGAACGTGTAGGGCTTGAGCCACGACGGGACGAACTCGTGCCAGAACAGCGGATGTCCCTTCATCCGGATGCCGTGCGCCTCGCAGAAATCCGCGACGGTATCTGCGGGAGGACGGCGGTAAACGTCGTTCGGCGTGTCGGACGAATAACGGAGCTCGCCCTGCTTCGGCTCGGTTCCTTCCCAATAGAGCGGGATCGCCGCCGAAT
This sequence comes from Eubacteriales bacterium, assembly GCA_045600005.1. GTDB lineage: Bacteria > Bacillota > Clostridia > Oscillospirales > CAG-272 > Flemingiibacterium. The sequence goes on from JAZRXB010000363.1 coordinate 11,965, forward strand.
TGAAGAGCTTCGTAAACTCGCGTTCATAGGCGCGGTTGCGTTCCTCGGTGTCGTACTGGTTCAGCATGAAAATGTTCGCGCCGAAGTTGAAGTCGATGTCGGTCATGCGGACCGTAACCTTCGCGTTCTCCGTGAGCGGGTTCCCGCCGTCCGTCAGGATCAGCTCGAAAAGTCCCTTGCGGAACCGTTCAATATCGGCGTCTGCGCGGGCGCGGACAACGTCCTCGCCTTCCCGCATCAGTCTTGTGATCTCCTTTTCCATAGAAGTCCTCCTAACCGCAGATTCTTCCTTCCTAATTCTACCACAAAAGCCGGTCGGTTGTCAACAGCCATCCGCAAAAATCATCCCGCGTAAATTCTCAGGGTAACTTCCGCTGCGGAAGTTACCCTGAGAATTTGCACGGCGGATAAAAAAGGCGCAGCCCGACGGGGCGCTCCAATAAAACAGTATAAGATGTTTTCTCTGAAACGGCATGGCCTCGGTCATGTATTCGCTGTCGTGAAGGGGCAGCTGCGGTACCGAAGGACGCGATACCGAGGACTGCGAAAGCGGACCTCCAAACTGAATATGATATTCGCTCTGGCGAATCTGATTCTGATCGGCAGACCCTCACGGGCGGCGGTCTGATTCAGTGCGCTTTAGCGAGCGTTAACAGGGGATGCATGTTGTCTTTTACTGATCTCGTACTGTGAAAGCCGTTCATATTTTCATTTGTGCCGTATTGCCTTAAAGCATTAACGCAATCCCCCCCAATTCACGGCTTTCGCCTTGATGGCACGCTTGCTTGCATCTTTCCCGTCATACTGTACAAATTTCGTCGGCATAGGAGGTACTATGCCTTCCGGGGTTTGTTTCGTCTGCCGGGAAATCTGACGGCGCAATCGCACCATCAGAACTGTGCGGTAATGCCTTAAACAATCGTCTACGATAGATTGATACTGTCATTGTACCACAGAGAGGCGTGTTCTGTCAATCGACCGTCAGTAGAAACGCAGGACGGAAAACGTCCTTCCGTATACGGTGCAGGACGCGGGTTTGCTCCCGCCGCCAGAAAGATCGTCCTCCCGCGTGCGGGAGGACGATCTGCCATATTATTCGCCGAAGATCTTCTTTACTGCGTCAAGAT
>JAZRXB010000364.1:0-11882 GCA_045600005.1 Eubacteriales bacterium
CGTTTCCCTTTTCGGAAACGCGCCGGTCTGTCTTTTACCAGTCAATACTCAGAGACGGTCAATCCACGACCCTGCCGCCCCATTCGACCGCCGCAAAGCCCTTCCGTTCAAAGCGCGGCAGCTTCTGCGCCGGCACTTCGACCGGAGCGTCGACCTTCTTCACGTACATGGCGGCGCGGAGCAGCGAATCGGGTTCGGGGGAAATGTGCAGCGCATTGTGCGCCTCGCGGCTTTCGGTCAGCTCGAAGGTCACAAGACTCGTCCCGTTCCGTTCCAGCACCGGCAGCCAGTACATGATGAACTCGTTCGCCTCCCGTTCGGTAAAGCCGAGCGCCGCGAGCGTTCTTTCAAGAAAGTCCGCCGCACCGTCCGCGCTCACGCAGAAGCCCTCGTCAAACGACGGCAGATACGGCGCTTTTTCCTCCCAGTACAGCGCGTAATAGCTGCGTCCCCGCGCGTCGGTCAGCGTGCCGTCGGGCGCCGCGCTGACCTGCCAGCCTTCTCCGTAAGCCGGATAGACGGTCGTCAGCGCTTCGGGATGCTCAAACGTCACGGTCACATCGGTCTGCGCTTCGGGGTAGAGATACAGCACCGGTTTGGCGAGCGCGCCGATCATGTCAAGCTCATAGCGCGACGCCTTGCGCTTCTCCGGCTCGAAGCAGTATTCAAACCCTTCGTGTCCATTCGTGAGCGTCGTGTACTCAAAGACGAAATACCAGCCGTCCGGATGATCGGTCTTCTCGTAGTACCCGGACAGATAGGACGAAAAGGTCACCTTGTCCGACCAGTCGAACAGCTCGGAGAGCTGCTTTTCCGCAAAGTCGACGATGAGGACCTTCCCGTTCTTCCGCACGAGCGCGCCGCTGTCAAAGAGATACAGCACCTCCTCGTATTCGCCGCTGCGGAAGGTCTGCGCACCGTCCTGTGCATAGAGCGCGAAACGCTTTCCATCCGTTTCGACGACCGCAAGCGCGGCTTCTCCGCCATCCGGCAGCTGGTACGCCATGCGGAGCGGCTCATCGTTCAGCTTTTCGAGCCTCGCGTCATAAAGATCCGCGTCCCAGAATAACCTGCCGCTAAAGAGATCGAACGGATACGGGTCTGCCGTCACGATCAGTGAACCGACCGCTCTGCCCTCTGCGGGCAGGAATGCTTCGGGTCTGCCGTCCGCGTCAAGCACCCACAGCGCCCCCCACGTCGACAGCACCGTCCGTTCTCCGAGCGGCGTGCGCGCCAGCTCGCTTTCCGAAACCTTTCCCGCCATGTTGAGCATCAGAACGTCCCAGCGATAGGGGACCTGCCACAGCGTTCCGTCCTCCTCCATCAGCAGAAGCTCGCCCGAATCGAACTCCTCGTACACCGAAGCGAACGTTTCGTTCGGCAGCTCCGTCAGCGCATAGACCGCCTCGCCGTCCGGGCGCTTCATCGCGTAGCCTTCCTTCATGCGCCAGAGCTTAAGCCCGCTCTCTCCCTCGTAGACAAGCTGTGCCGAAGCGTCCGGGACCGTCGTCGGATAGGGCGCATAGAGCGTTTTTCCGTTCTTAAACCGGACGGTCACGCTGCCGTTCCATTCCTGCATTTCGGAAAAAACATACTCTCCGGGATCATATACGCCGAGCGGCTGCATTTCCCCCGTTCCCGCCGTATACAGCTGATAGCTGCCGGAAAAAACGTCCAGAGCATAATTTTCTGTAACGGCGATGATCTGTCCGATCTCAGAGGTGAAATCATCCCCGCTGTACATCCGGAAGCTGCCGTCGTCCATATTGAGAAAAACCATACCGCCCGCTTCAAAAAGCCCCTTCGTTTCGGAAAAATACCAGCCCTCTCCCTCGGACGAAACGGTAAAGACATTCCCCTTGATCTTATCGGAAAACGACGTCAGATCGTTCTCGAATTCCCAGAAATACCGCCTTTTTCCGTTTTTGTCCGGCGCGGTCTTCACTCTCGCCGTGATCTTCGGAAGCTCCGCCATGATCGTTCCGTCCTCCACATCGAGAATGGCGTTGTGTTCCATGGCAGGGTCGTTCAGATACAGAAAACGCTCGTCCTCCGATACGATCAGCTGCGTCGTGTCGAACACTGTGACCGGCACGCCGCGGCTGTCAAGCACCACCGAATAGGAGAGCGGCGCGCAGGTCAGGATCCTGATCTTCCCCGCAGCCGCATTGCCCATGCGGTAGGCGTCGTCCCGGCTGACGGCGTAATAGTCGCCGTCGCACTCATAAACCGGATAGATCAGCGCGCCCTCCAGCTTCGTCCCGCTTATCGAATCGAACGGCACCGGCTCGAACGGATCATATTCCGTTTCCGGCAGAGCGGACGTGTCGGACGGATCCGTCCCCTCCGATGTATCGGCGGACGATGTGTCCGGCGCATCCGGAGCATCGGATGAGCATCCGGCAAAAATCAGCGCTGCGGCAAGCAGCAGTGCAAAAAAAGGAAAACGTTTCAACGGCAATCCCCCTGTTTTTTCATTCTGACTGTTCAGACGATAAATCGACGAAAAAGTTCCCTGCTCCGTGTCAGGCAATAAAAAATGTAAAAAACCCGAATTGTTAACATTTTTCGATTGAAGTTTCAGGAAGCAGAGATTATAATTAAAGAAAGTCTCACAGCATTCATGCATCAGTGCCGGCATTTTCAAAAGATCCAGCGGTTTATTATCACAGTTTATTCAGGCGGCGTTCCCACGTCCGCCGGGAAGGTTCGGAACACGGACATGAACAGACTGCATCGCAAAACAAGCCCTGTGCTGCATTCACTGGCAGTTTTCTGCGTCTGCGCGGCGCTTGGACGAACGCCCGCCGCAGCGCTTCTCCCGCCCCTCGAAACGATCCCGTCCGAAACGGAAAGCGTTCCGGCAGATGAACCCGCCGGCGCGGATATTCCCGCCCTCTCGGCGTCCTCCCGTCTTCCGGGGATCCCGGAGGAGCTTTCCCGTCATGCGCTTCTTTCCTGCCGCAAGATCGGCAAAGCCGGGACGCTCACCGGTCAGGTGAACGTCCTGATCGTCCTGCTCGACGACGCGGAAAGCAGCTGGACCGACGCGGACATCAGCGCGATCCTCCCGTCTGCCGACTCCGCCGCCGAACGTCTGCAAAAGGACGCCGAAGACTGCGGGGCGGCGCTTTCTCTGTCGTTCCGCTTCGCCCGCGCGGAAATATCGCAGGCAGTCGACGCAAAGAACCGTTCGCTCTGGCTGTCCGACGCGCTCCGTCAGGCGGAGTATAGCGGCGATCCCGAAACCGATGATATGGCGGTCCTGTTCTTACTCAACCGCGCGGGGCGTTCCTACGCCTGCATCGACGTCGGAGCGGGCGGACCGGAATACGCCGTCCTGTACCGCTGTTACAGCACGGATTACCGCCATGAATTTCTTCATCTGTTCGGCGCGGCGGATCTTTATAACGACCCGGCGTTGAAAGCCGTCGGCGAACGGTATTTTCCGAATAGTCTCATGCTGGTCTCCTCCGCCGACTCGGAGATCGACCCGCTGACCGCTTATCTGATCGGATGGACGGACGAGCCGGACGAAACCGTGACTGCTTTCCTCGCCGAAACGCTTTCGGAAGACGGTTCCTCCCGCGGCAAAACGGCGGACGCTGAATCCGACCCGTTTTTCACCGGTATCCGGACCGCGCCGTGGAGCGGCGGCGTTTACAGCGGCGAATGGTCGGACGGCGTGCCGAACGGTTTCGGCGTTCTGACAGAAAGCAATGGCTCGGTCTATGGAGGTCGATTCCTCTACGGCATCCGTCAGGGGACCGGGACCTGCAGCTGGGCAGACGGTACGGTCTACGATGGAACATGGCAGAACGGTGACATGGACGGGACCGGAATCTGCCGCTGGGCGGACGGCTCGTCCTATACAGGCGGCTGGCGTGATGATCGGCCCGACGGATACGGCGTCATGATCTGGGAAAACGGCGACCGCTTTGAGGGAAGCTGGACCGCCGGACTGCGGTGCGGTCAGGGAAAACTCGATTACGCGGCAGGCGGCTCCTATGATGGGAACTGGCTGGACGACGAGTTTTCGGGCTTCGGCGTGTTCTGCTACACGGACGGCAGCGTCTATGCGGGCGAATGGCAGCATTCCCTTCGGGAAGGCGCCGGCGTCATGACCCGTCCGAACGGCGTCGTACTGGACGGTTTCTGGTCTGAGGGAGTATTTCTTCCGTAATACAAAAGCGGCGCGAAGCATCGGCTTCGCGCCGCTTTTGGCTGTTTTCGTATATTCTGATAAATCTATTCCCGCAGGTCCTGGTTTTTAAGGCAATACCGCACAATTCTGATGGTGCGATTGCGCCGTCAGATTTCCCGTCAGACGAAACAAACCCCGGAAGGCATAGTACCTCCTATGCCGACGAATTTTGTACAGTATGACGTGAAAGATGCAAGCAAGCGTGCCATCAAGGCGAAAGCCGTGAATTGTGCGGTATTGCCTTAATATTTCAAGGATCCGAAAAACCGCCCTTACTGTCCCAGACGGCTGCTCCGGTAATCGCGCGGGGTCATGCCCGTCACCTTGCGGAAGGCTCGGTTGAAATTCGCAAGACTCCCGAACCCGCATTCCTCCGCGACGGTCGACACCGTGCGGTCCGTGCCGCGCAGCATTCCCACCGCGCGGTCGATGCGCTGGAGCAGCAGATATTCATACGGCGTGATGCCCGTCACCTGCTTGAACATCGCCGACAGATGCGAGCGGCTGAGGTTCGCCGCGCGCGCGATGCTTTCGAGCGTCAGCGACTCGGTCAGATGACTGTCGATGTAGAGAATGGCGTTCTGCACGTCGGCAAGATGCGAAGCGGTCGGGCGGAAGCTCTCCGCTTCTCCCGCGTCGAGCCGGTCGCATAACAGCTCGATCAGTCCGAGCAGCTCGCGCCGGACGGCGAAGCGGTCGTCCTCCTCCGTTTCGGTCAGCTTCCGCATCCGTTCGATGACCGCAAGGATCTCCGGCTCTCCGCGCCAGTGATGCCGGATCGGCGTCTGCGCGCTGATGAGACAGCCGATGCGTCCCGCGTCGATGTAGTCTGCGCAGACCGTCCAGAGATAGCAGGACTGCACATGAATATTAAAGGAGGAAAGCTCCGGCGTCGTGATGGTCGGGATGCAGTGCTGCTCGTTCGGACGGACCAGAAACAGATCGCCCGGCTTCACGTCGAAGGTTTCGTTTTCGAGGAGATACGTCCCCTCGCCGCCCGTGATAAAGCCAAGCTCCAGCTCGGCGTGGGAATGACGGCGGAACATATTGACCTTCCGGCTTTTCACGCTGTCGAACACCGTGAAAAGCGGCTGCCGCGTCGTCTCGGTGAAAAATTCTTTTTTCATGATATCCTGTCTGTTTTTTGGCGGATTTTATATGGACACAAACGAAAAAATGTGCTACAATCAATAGTATAGACAAGACGGCGGCGTTTGTCAAGACCATATCCGCCAAAATACTTCTCACATCGGAGGTTTTCTATGCTTCTCACCGATTATTTCCGCTCAACGCCCGATTCCACGTGGAGCATGGCGCTCCAGTGCGGCGTGAATACCGGGACCATCCGTCTGCCGGAGGACGACCGGTTCGACGTGACGAGTCTTTCTCACTTGAAGACCGTCACGGACCGCTTCCGCTCGTTCGGCATCGAACCGCTGATCGTCGAGCCGCTTCCCAACGAGCTTCACGACCACATCAAGCTCGGCGACGAAATGCGCGACGAGTGCATCGAAAAATTCATCAGACTGATGGCGAACCTTCATGAGGTCGGCGTCACGACCGTCTGCTTCAACTTCATGGCGCATTACGGCTGGACCCGGACCGACACCGATCTGCCCGAACGCGGCGGCGCGAAGGTCACGGGCTTCGACCTTGCGAAATTTACCCCCGACGGCTTCACGATCTCGAAGGAACAGATGTGGGACAACTATAAGACCTTCATCGAAGCCGTCGTTCCCTACGCCGAGCGTTACGGCGTAAAGCTCGCGCTTCACCCGGACGACCCGCCGCTGTCCGATCTCGGCGGCGTTTCGCGCATCTTCACGAGCCTTGACGCGATAAAACGCGGCGTGACGACGGTGAACTCCCCGAATCTCGGCGTGACCTTCTGTCAGGCGTGCTACGTCCTGATGGGCGAAAAGCTCGAGGAAGCGATCCCCGCGCTGGCGGATAAGATCTTCTTCATCCATTTCCGCAATGTCCGCGGCGAAAAGACGCATTTCTCCGAGACCTTCCACGACAACGGAAAGATCGACATGGCGGCGGCGATGAAGCTCTACCTCGAAAACGGCGTGGACGTTCCCATCCGCGTCGACCACGTGCCGACCTATGTCGGCGAGGACGTCGTGAACGCCGGTTACGACACGCTCGGCAGACTGTACGCCATCGGCTATCTGCGCGGACTGATCGAAAGCGCCGAAGCCGCACGAAAATAAAAGAAGGGAGACCGCCATGAATCCGACCGTCACTCTGTTCACCCTCACGCCTCAGCCGCTCGTCGACCACGACGGCTGCCAGCGTTTTCTCCTGCATACCGTCTCCGACCGCGCCGCTCACGCGACCGTCCGAGTCCGCGCGCCGCACGGGGAATTCGAGGTGCAGACCGCCTTCGCTTCCGGCGACAGCGAACGTCCCCTGCTCTTTCCCGCTCCGCCGTCCGACGGCGAAGCCTCTGCCGAGCTGTGCTTCGGCGGCGAAACGCTCCGGTACGATTTTTCATGGAAAAAGCCGCGCGACTGGACATTTTTCGTCATGGTATCCTCGCACACCGACATCGGTCTGCACAATTCGCAGTATTATCAGCGTCACAACACGCAGAAGCTGCTCGACGACGCGATGAAGCTCTGCGACGAGACCGAAAGCCGTCCCGAAAACGACCGCTACCGCTACACGATGGAGGGAACGTGGTTCTTCGAGAACTACCCCGCCGACCGGAGTAAGGAGGAAGCGGATAATCTCATCGAAAACTACGTCAAAAAGGGAAAGATCGGTCTGTGCTGCGGCACGGCGGGCAACCACACGCAGGTCTTCGGCTATGAAGAGCTCTGCCGCGCCGCCTACGGCAGAAAGCGGATGCTCGAAACCTACGGCGTCGACACCGAGACCATGACGATGATCGACAACAACGGACTTTCATGGCCGATCGTCCAGCCCTTCGCCGACGCGGGAACCAAAAACCTCATCTTCTCGCCGAACCACTGGAATCCGCTGCTCTCCGAGGTCTGGGACCTCGCCAAGTGCCATGCCCTCTATAAGCACGACTCGGACTATGGAGTAGGCGGCTCGCGCGTCGACGTGCGCTGGCACTCGGCTCTGCCGATGCTGTTCCGCTGGCTCGCGGCGGACGGTCACAGCGAGATGACCGTCTGGGCGTCCACGATCTACGGTCACAGCGTCGAGCATTTCGGCTTCGATACCGGCACGCGCCCTTCGCCGACCGTTCTCGCACGAATGGAAAAGAACGTTCCGCTCCGTGTTTCCGAGCTGGAAGCCCGCTATCCGATCGACACATGGCTTCTCTGCGCCTATCAAGACGACCAGCAGCCCGATCTGTCGATGACCGACACCATCGCCGCGTGGAACAAACGCTGGAAGACCCCCGCTTTCCGCACGCTCGGCGACCCGAACGAGCCGTTCCGCCGCATCGCGCCTTACCTCGACCGCCTGCCGGTCCTGCGCGGCGACATCACCGGCGGATGGTATCAGCACCCGCTGTCCGCCGCCGCTCTGCTCGCCGACAAGCTGAACGCCGACCGCCGTCTCGCCGACGCGGAAAAGGTCTCCGCCGCCGCCGCTCTGACAACCGGACGACCCTATCCGGCAGTCGATCTCGACCGCGCATGGAAGTACCTCATCATGAACGACGAGCATTCCTACGGCGTGAGCGGCTATCAGGGACGGCGCGTCTACGAAACGTGGATGCAGCACCGCGACTGGATCGAAAAGGCGTCCGGGACCGCGAACGCCGAAACGGCGGGCGCGATGAAAGCCCTCGCCGACCGCTTTGCGAAGGACGGCGAGCTGTTCGTCTTCAACCCGACCGCCCTTTCCCGCTCGGAGCGCATCCTTCTCAACAACGGCGAATGCTTCGTCGAAAACATCCCCGCGTTCGGCTGGAAAACGCTTCCGCTGACCGCAGTGAAGCGTCCCGACCGCCCGGTCAGGACCTCCGCCGAACCGCCGGTCGTCGAAAACCGCCATTACCGCGTCTCGTTCCGTGAGGACGGCTCGGTCGGCTCGATCTACGATAAGTCGCTCACGCGCGAGCTGCTCGACCCGGACGCTCCCTACGGCGCGAACGGCTTCGTCTATACCGACGACAACCACAAGACCTTCCACACGACCGGCAAAGCGTCGTTCACCGTGGAGGAAGGAGGCGGTCTGATCGTCGTCACGACCCGCGCCGACGAACCGTTATCGGGCGCGGCGGTCGTCAGCGTCGTCACGCTCGACGAAAACGAGCGCCGCGTGACCTTCGACGACCACATCGCGCATATGCGCTCGATGGTGAACGATCACCGCTACTACCGCTATCTCTACTACGCTTTCCCCTTTGCTGTGGAAAACTGTCGGCGGTTCTGTCAGCTGAACGGCGTCGAAGCCGAATACGCCTCCGACCTCACCGGTCACGGGACCGACGTCTATATGGCCGCGCACGAATGGTGCTGTGCCGAAAACGCAGACTTCGGCGCGGCGCTGATGCAGCTCGACACGAATCTCGTCGAATTCGACCGCATCCATCCCGACAAGACCGACTATGCCGACGCGGGCGAAGGCTCCGCCGTTTACTCCTATGTATCGAACGACTGGCTCCAGATGCACCTTGTCGGCGGCAGTCACGTCGAACACCGTCTGCGCTACGCCGTCACCTCCTACGCCGGAAGCCACAGAGCCGCCCGCCTTGCCGAAGAAGCCGAACGTTTTGCCTTCCCGGTCATTGCCGCCGAAAAGCCGGGCGTGTCCGACGCGCCGGTGCGCGAGGGCAGCTTCCTGTCTGTTCCGGACGGACAGCGGCTCGTCGGCGTCAAGCGCGCGGACGATGGGAATGGTCTTATCGTGCGTCTTCTCGGCGATACCGCGAAAGCGGCGGTCGATCTTGACGGCAGCCCCTTCACGATCGTCGGCACGGACGAGACCGAGCGCCCCGTCTCCCGCTTCGGCGCCGGGTATTCGACCCTCCGCGTCGGCGCGGGCCTCCGGCTTCCCGTGCGCGAGCCTGCGCCCGACCTCATCGGGACCGACGTTCCCGCGCCGGTCGGTTCGGTCTATACCGGTCTCATCACGAAGCCGAAGGCGGCGCGCGGCGAGAACAACGGTCATCTGTACCTCATCTGGGGTCAGAACCGTGAAGCGGACCTTTCGCACTACGAGCTTTACCGCTCGACCGACCCGGATTTCGTTCCGTCCGACGTGACCTTCCTTGCAAAGGTCGAACCGGGCGAATACCGCGTCGGGCTGTACGTGGACGAAGGGCTTGCCGATCACACCGCCTATTACTACCGCGTCCGCGCGGTCAACCGCAGCGGAAAAGCCGGCGCGTTCAGCGAGGTCTTTTCCGGTATCACAAAGGAGCCGATCCAATGAAAACCACGCTTTATTCCCGCGTCACCATCGCCGCGGACGGGGAGACGACCGCCGTCTCCCCGTCGGGACGAAAGCTCGTCCTGACTCCCTTTTTGAGCCAGCCCATCGCGTTTTCGTATGACGCGGAGGGACTCGAACAGATCGGCGCAGCCGGGACGGCAAGGTCTGTCGTCCGCCTTTACCCCGACGAGACCGGCGTCTGGACGGTCTCCCGCGACGGAACGACCGAAACGCTGACCGTCGAAAAGGGTTCCTCGCACGGCTATGTCGAGGTGAGTAAAAACGACCCGCGCTATTTCGCCTTCACCGACGGCGCGCCCTTCACGCCCATCGGCGTCAATCTCGCGTTCCTCTCGCCGGTCGGCAGATCGAACGGCAGGGAATTCGGTCTTTCCGGCGGCTGGCAGTACCTCGGGATGCGGCAGTACGAGCGCTGGTTCCGTCAGTGTCATGACAACGGCGTGAACCTCGTCCGCATCTGGCTCGGACATGAATACTTCTGCCCCGACACCGAGGAAGCGGGCGTACTCGATCAGGTACAGCTCGCCAAGATCGACGCGCTGCTGCTGCTCGCCGCAAGGTACGGCATCCGTCTCAAGCTGACGGTCGAGCAGTTCCGTTTCTTCGATTACGTCCGCACCGCCGACTCGAATTCCTACTCCGACGACATTTTCCGCAAGTTCAACAAGCGGCTGTACAAAAACGGCAGACGCTGCGGATCCTCCGCCGAATGGATGAAGGAGGACGTCTGGCGCGAAGCGTGGCTCGACAAAATGCGCGCGCTCGCCGCCCGTCTTTCGGGCGACCCGACGGTCTTCGGCGTCGAGCTTTGGAACGAGATGAACTGTATGCCGTCCGCGTATCTGAACGAATGGAACGAGCGGATGCTTCCGGCGGTCAGGGCGCTGTTCCCGCATCATCTCGTGATGAATTCGCTCGGCAGCTTCGATTCGGAGAATTCCGACCGCGTTTATCACAGCTTCTGCTGGGAAAGATCCGATCTCATGCAGATGCACCGCTACCTCGATCAGGGCGCGCCCGACAAGACCTGCAATTCGTCGCCGATCGAGCTGATCCGCGACGGCATATCCCGTCTGAAAGGGGACGACAAGCCCTTCTTCGTCGCCGAGACCGGCGCGGTCAACGACCGCCACAGCGGACCGTTCCGCTACTACGCCGCCGACCATCGGGGAATTCTGTTCTGCGACCTTGTTTATACCCCGCTTTTCTGCGGCGCGGCGGGCTGCGGACACATCTGGCACTGGGACGAGCGCTATCTCGAAGCGAAGAATCTCTATCCGTACTATGCTCCGCTGGCAAAGCTCTGCGAAGGCGTCGCGTTCGACCGCGAGGGATTCCGGTCGGAGGTCTATGAGGACGGGGAAGCGATCCTTCTGACGCTTGTCGGAAAGACCGTCACGCTCGGCTATCTGCGAAACAAAGCCGACAGCTGGCAGACGACGCTGCGCGACCTCAGACCGGTCCCCGAAGCGTCACCGAAGCGCTATCCCATCCCCGGCACCCCGGAGATCATCCCGATCTGGCAGGACGAATCTGCCCGTCTCACGCCGTCCGGCGGCGGACTGCTCGCCGAACATCTCACGCATGGATTATTCTTAAAATGGAACCGTTGACCCACAGAACGGAGGAAAATCATGACTGATAATCAGAAAACCGGCGAATGGCTCGAAGACCGTCTCGCCGAAGAAAAGACCGCCGCTCCCGTCGAAAAGCCGCAGATCTTTCTGCTCGGCGACTCGATCCGTCAGGGCTACTGCGCGACCGTGAAAAACGATCTTGCCGACCGCTTCGACGTGATCTATCCGAAGGATAACTGCCGCTTCACGCAGCACGTGCTCGTCTCGCTCGGCGGCTGGCGCGGGCTGACGAATCCCGCTTCCGTCAAAGCCGTCCACTTCAACTGCGGACACTGGGACATCGCGCACTGGAACGGCGCTCCCTTCCCGCTGACCAGCCTTGACGAGTACCGCACGAACATCGGACACATCATCATCCAGCTCCGGCACTTCTTCCCGAACGCCGCGCTGTTCGCCGCCACGACGACGCCGATGAATCCGAACGGTCAGCAGGGCGGCAACCCGCGCACGACCGACGAGATCAGGCTTTACAACGCCGCGCTCTGCGAAGCCTGCGCCGAAGCGGGCGTGAAGGTCAACGATATGTTCGCCTATGCCGAACACTGGGGTCCCGAACGCTTCGCCGACTACTGCCATCTGACGGGCGAGGGCTTCGCCGACCTCGGTCACGAGGTATCGGAATTCCTCACAAAGGAGCTTGGCTGACCCTTCTCACA
>JAZRXB010000365.1:0-4029 GCA_045600005.1 Eubacteriales bacterium
CCGCAAGCCCCAGCAGCAGCCCGAAGAATCTTCCGACCTCGATATCTGACGCGCCGCGGACCGTTCGCCATTCCGCGGCGGACGGTCTCTTCCCGCTCAGCGCCGTCTTTCCCCCATGAGAGCCGTCTGACACTGAAAGGAGCCGCATGATCGGTTTTGCCTATATCCTCACGCGCGTTGTTTCCATCGTGCTGTCCATCCTCCAGCTTCTGATGCTGCTCCGCGCCATTCTGTCATGGATGCCGCTTGACGAAGATTCCGATATTGTCACCTTTATCTACATGATGACCGAACCGGTGATTTTCCCGGTCAGATCGCTTACTGAACGTTTCGGACTCTTTGAAGGGTCGCCCATAGACGTTCCTTTTTTCATTTCCTTCCTTCTTCTCAGCATGGTGCAGATTCTTCTGCCCTCCATCTTCTGATATGATCGACAGCCGTATGCTTGCAAAGCTGCTTTCCGATGAGGAACAGCTTCTGGTCAGACGTGCAGGCGAGCTTTCCGCCCGCGCCGAAGACGCGCCCGCGTTCACCTCTTTTCTCACGCCGCGCGAACGTTTTATCCTTACGGGTCTCGCCCTTCACGGCAGACCGCTTGACGCCGAATACGGCGTCCGCTTCTTCTGGGGCGGTTTTCCCGGCGCGGAGCGGACCATCCTCTGTATGCTTCCCGAATGGTACGTCTATCAGATCGAGGACGGCGTTTTCACGGAAGAAAAGCTCGCCGCCGCCTGCTCGGAAGCGCTCGCCGGACAGATCGTCCCGCTGCGCATCCGCACGAGCGGGTACGTCAAGCTCTCCCACCGCGATTATCTCGGCTCGCTCCTCGGTCTCGGTCTGGACCGCTCGGTCATTGGCGATATCCTGCCGGACGATGAGGGCGCGGTCGTCTTTATGACGCCCAAAGCCGCCGCCTTCGTCAAAGACACGCTGATCTCGGTCGGACGCGACAAAGTGAAGGCCACGGACGCTTCCCTTCCCGAGGGGTTCGTCTTTGAACGTTCCTTTGAGACGGTCACCGGCACGGTTTCCGCCGCCCGGCTCGACGCGGTGGTTTCCGAGCTTGGCCGCGTCTCACGCGAAACGGCGAAGGAACTCATCCGTCAGGGCTTCGTGGAACAGAATTATTTCACCGCAGCCGACGCCGACGATGAGGTGAACGCCGGAGACGTCATCTCGGTCCGCCGGGAGCTGAAATGCCGGGGCGGAAAGTTTATCATTGACAGTCTGGACGAGCGTTCCGCCAAAGGGCGTCTCCGTCTGGCGGCGCGCCGATATCTCTGAGCGCCGATATTCGGACGATTCGCCTGCACGCATCCCTTTATATATAATGAAAGGAAAATTGCCATGCTGCCTCCGCATGAACTGAAAAACAAAACCTTTACCAGATCCATTCACGGCTACAACCCCGTTGAAGTCGACGAGTATATCGAATTCGTGATCGGCAAATATACCGATCTGTACCGTGAAAACGACGAGCTGGAGCGTAAGCTGAAAACCACGATCGCCAAGCTCGACGAAATCAAGGGCGAGGAGGATCAGATCCGCGCCACCCTGCTTGAAGCGAAACGCGCCGCCGGTCAGATCCGTTCCGACGCGGAAGACCGCGCGGATTCCATCATCCGCAGCGCGAAGACCGCCTGCAACACGATCCTTGCCGACTACAACGAGCGGATCGAGGACGGCCGCGCCACGCTCGCCGCTTTGCAGGAAGATATCACTGCGCTCAAGGCCGAGCTGTTCGACCGTTACAGCCGTCACATCCGCTATATCGACAAGCTCACCGAGGGCATCGAAACGGTCGAGATCGAAGGCATCGACGAGCTTCGCAAAAAAGCCATCGACGACATGAAAGCCATGATCCTCGCCGAGAATCCTCCGTCCGCCGAACCGGAATCCGAAACGAAGCCGGACGACGCGGACGATCAGCCCGACGAACCGATCGACGACGCCGGACCCGCCGGCGATGCGGGACCGATCAACGGGGAACCTTCCGACGAAGCAGAGTCTTCCGCCGAGCTGTTCCCGGATCAAGCGGCTTCCGATAACGAAGCATCCGGCGATCCTCCTGCCGCCGATGAAACGGCAGGATCTGCGCCCTACTCCCCTTCCCCGCTCGATGAAGCGCTTGACAAGGCGGTCGATCAGGCGGTCGCCGACATTCCGCTGCCCGACCTCGACGAAGAAGAACCCGCGCCGAAGAAAGCATCCTCGAACGATCTGCTCGATCTGCTCGAGCTCGACAACGACATTCCCGCGCCGAAGGAAAGCGAACCCGGCATCCCGGTCGTCCGCGAGCCGGTCAAAACCTCCGGACGCGGCAGTCTTCTCGACGAAGTCGCCGATCTCAACCGCAAAGCGAAAGAAGCATCCGAACCGGTCCGTACTCCCGACAGCGACACGGACGACGATGAAAGCTATCTGAGCTTCGTCAAGTCGGTCACCGGCAGGAACGACGCCGAGAAGGAATCCAAATCCGCTGATTTCGACCTTCTCTTTTCCGACGCGGGCAAAGCAAAAAAGAAAAAATAACGATCGTTTCAAACGGTCTTGATCGAAGGAGTTTACTTCTATGCCACAGGACTTTTCCAAAACGCTGAATCTTCCGAATACCGCGTTTTCCATGCGCGCCAATCTGCCCCAGCGCGAGCCGGAGCTCGGCAAAGTGTGGGCTGACGCCGATATTTATCACAAAATGCTGAAGCGCAACGAAGGTCACGCCCGTTTCGTTCTGCACGACGGACCTCCCTTCTCGAACGGCAACATCCACATGGGCACCGCGATGAACAAGGTCCTCAAAGACTTCATCACGAAGTACAAGTCCATGTCCGGCTTCCAGACCCCCTACATCCCCGGCTGGGACAACCACGGTATGCCGATCGAGTCCGCGATCATCAAAAAGAGCAAGCTCGACCGCAAAAAGATGTCGATCCCGGAATTCCGCAGCGCCTGTCAGAAATTCGCCGAGGATTTCGTCAACATTCAGATGACCTCGTTCAAGCGTCTGGGCGTTCTGGGCGACTGGGAGCATCCGTATCTGACGATGGATCCCAAATTTGAAGCGCGCGAGGTCAAGGTCTTCGGCGAAATGTACAAGAAGGGCTACATCTACAAGGGACTCAAGCCGGTCTACTGGTGCCCGCACGACGAGACCGCTCTCGCCGAAGCCGAGATCGAGTATAAGGACATCGACTGCACGTCGATCTACGTCAAGTTCAAGGTCAAGGACGATCAGGGAAAACTCGGCGCGCTCGACCTTGCGAACACCTACTTCGTCATCTGGACGACCACCACATGGACCCTTCCCGGCAACGTCGCCATCGCCGTTCATCCGCGCGAGACCTACGTCGCCGTCAAGGCAGACAACGGCGAGATCTATCTCGTCGCCGACGCGCTCGCTGACCGCACGATGGCGCAGGCAGGCATCACGTCCTACGAGCGCATCGCCGAATTCAAGGGTCAGGATTTTGAATACATGACGGCCAAACATCCGTTCCTCGAACGCGATTCCCTGCTCGTCTGCGCGGAATACGTCACGATGGACAGCGGCACCGGCTGCGTCCATACCGCTCCGGGCTTCGGCGCGGACGACTATGTGACCGGTATGCGCTACAAGATGAAGATCGTCGTTCCGGTCGACGACCGCGGCTATCAGACCGAGGACGCCGGAAAGTTCGCCGGAATGTACTACGAAGACTCCAACAAGGCAATTCTGGACGATCTGACCGCCACCGGCGCGCTGCTCGCGTCCGAAAAGGTCGTTCACAGCTACCCGCACTGCTGGCGGTGCAAGAATCCGATCATCTTCCGCGCTACGCCTCAGTGGTTCTGCTCGGTCGACGCTTTCCGCGCAGACGCGGTGAAGGCGTGCGACGGCGTTTCGTGGATGCCTGACTGGGGCAAGGACCGCATGATCTCGATGATCAACGAGCGCGCCGACTGGTGCATCTCGCGTCAGCGTCACTGGGGTCTGCCGATCCCGGTCTTCTACTGCGCGGACTGCGGCAAGCCCGCCGCTGCCGACGAGAC
>JAZRXB010000366.1:0-9750 GCA_045600005.1 Eubacteriales bacterium
AACCATGCCGACGACGGGCTGACTCCGGCGATACGGAAGCTGTCGAGCTTCGGATAGGTGATCGTCGTCGCCGTTGAGGTCGGCGCGGTGCCGCGGTGGATGACGTAGGTCACTTCCTCGCCCTTATGCGAGAAGACGAACGTGTTTTTGCCCTTTTCGAGCGGCAGATAAGCCGAGAAATAGCCGCTTTTCGTTCTGCCGATCTTTTTACCGTCTATGTAAAGCGGCTCCGAGGGGTCGGAGCTGCCGATGACGAAGGTGGCTTCGCCGTCGACGTAAGAGCCGCTGTACGGGATGCTGATGGTCAGCCCGCGCCCGTTCGACGAGACGGGAACGAAGTCGGTCTCCTCGCGGAAGACCTCGCGCACCTCGTCGAGCAGTCCCTTCGTGTTCGCTTTCAGGGAAGCGTAGCCGTAGAGGATCGAGCCGCGGTAGGACGATTCGCCGCGCGCGAAGCCGATCTGGTTGCGGATCTCGTCGGGCGCGTCCTCCCATGTTTCGTAGTTGTACGCGCCGTGGCTGATGACAAGATCGACGCCCGTGCCTTCGACCAGCGTGTTCCACCAGCGGCAGAGGTAGTCGTAGCGGGCGACGTCGGTCTTGAACTGCCAGTAGATCTGGGGCGCGAGGTAATCGACGTAGCGTCCTTCGACCCACGCCGCCGCGTCGCAGAAGATTCCGCTGTACGCTTCAAAGCCGTTCGTCCTGCTGCCGCCGTTCTCGCCGTCGTCGTTCTGCCAGATGCCGAACGGCGCAACGCCGAACAGACAGCCGGGGTCGGTCTCCTTGACGGCGAGGTAGCAGTCGCGGATCATCAGGCTCACGTTGTCGCGCCGCCAGTCTTCGAGCATGAGACCGCCGCCGTACTTTTCAAACGTGTCGGCGTCGTCGAACTCGGCTTTGACGGATTTTCCGTTTTTCGTGACGTACACGGGGTAGGGATAGAAGTAGTCGTCGAACAGGATGCCGTCGACGTCATAGTTCGCGGCAAGCTCCTTTACGCTGTCAGCGGCGAGCGCGCGCACCTCCGGAAGACCGGGGTCGTAGTAGAGCCGTCCGTCCGCGTAGGCGACGGTCCAGCCGGGATGCAGACGGGCGGGATTCTTTTCGGCGAGCGCGGACGGGTCGGTCTTCGGATCGGACGCGCTGCCGACCGTGACGCGGAGCGGGTTGACC
Organism: Eubacteriales bacterium; assembly: GCA_045600005.1. Taxonomy (GTDB): domain Bacteria; phylum Bacillota; class Clostridia; order Oscillospirales; family CAG-272; genus Flemingiibacterium. Next base: position 1,177 of record JAZRXB010000366.1, read on the forward strand.
CATGCGTGGACGGCGATGCCGCGCGCGTGGGCTTTTTCGATGAGATACGCGAGCGGGTCGAAGTTTTCCGGCAGAGAGGACCCCTGCTCGCCGGTCAGATACGCCGACACGGGGAAGATGTCCGAGCGGTAGAGCGCGTCGGACGAGGGTCTGACCTGAAAATAGACCGCGTTGAGGTTGGCGTCCTCCGCCGTGCGCACGATGTCGTCAAGCTCCGCTTTCAGTTCTGCGGCGGAAAGTCCCTTTTCGGAAGGGAAGTTGATGTTTTCGACGGTGGCGATATAGACGCCGCGCAGCTCGGCGGACGGGTTGAGCGTCTTCGGCTCGCGGTACGGTTCGTCTTCGGTCGGTTCGGTCTGAACGGTCTGACCGTGCGGGAGCTGAGCGGGCGGTTCGGCGGGCGGCTCGGTCGTGCCGCGGGAGACGTTGAAGGGGTTCGGAACAAAGAAAACCGTCACCGCTGCGGCAAGCATGACGAATAAGACCGCGAGAAGAGCGGCTGACAATCTTTTGTCGGTCAGAAAAGCCGGGAGCTTCGCTGGTCTCCGGCTGCGCGGCGGGACGGGGGAAGAATCGGAACGGATCATGGGGGAACAGTCCTTTCAAGATCATCGTTGTTTTGTGGCGGAAAGCGTGTTTCCCTGAGGTCGGGCGTCGAATTGAAGTCTTCATCTATTTCATTATAGCAGAAACCGTCTGAAATTGCAAGTACAAAATCGGGAAAAATCGCATTTTCTTACCGGATTATCGCCTGTTTTTCGGGACATATTCAGCCGGACGCTTCCATATACTGGATCCAGACGGAAAACGGGAGGGGGAAGGGAAAACGAAGACGATCAGAGCGGCGGCGAGCGTCCTTCTGACGGCGCTTCTGCTGGCGGCGCTGTCCATGCTGACGGTGAGCGCGGCGCGATTCCTGAAACGCGGGACGGCGGCTGCGGCGGTGAGCGGCGAAGCCGTTTTCTCCGCGGCGCGGGCAGGGGAACGGGTGACGGTGGTGCTGGACGCGGGACACGGCGGCGGGGACAGCGGCGCGGTGGGCGTGAACGGCTGCCTTGAGAAGGAATTATGTCTGGACGTGACGCGGAAGCTGGCGGCGCTTCTGCGCTTTTCGGGAGTTTCGTGCATCGAGACGCGGACGGCGGACGAAATGCTCGACGACGGCGCCGGGAACGGGCGGCGGAAAATGCGCGATCTGCGGGCGCGGGTGAAGGCGGCGGAGGAAGCGGCGGAAACCGGCGGGCGCGTGCTGTTCGTGAGCGTTCACATGAACATCTATACGTCGCCGGACTGCGCGGGAATGCAGGTGTGGTACTCGAAAAACGCGGCGGAGAGCCGGACGCTCGCGGCGTCGATCCAGGGCGCGGCGCGTTCGTGGCTCGACCGGGAGAACGGGCGGGAGATCAAGAAAGCGACGTCGGCGATCTATGTGCTTGACCGGGCGGAGGTCCCGGCGGTGCTGGTGGAATGCGGCTTTTTATCGAATCCGGAGGAATGCGCGCGGCTCTGCACGGACGAATACCGGACCTTGACGGCGCTGGCGGTCTACACGGGCATACTGACGTATCTCGGCGCTCCGGCGGAATAGAGACAGGTAAGGCAGAAACACGGAGAATTTTCGAGGTCCCCTTGACAAGCCCGCGCCGGTATGGTATCATGTTGACGGACGACAATTTCCGACAACAGAAAGGGTGATACGGAATTATGGAAATGAGGATCAGCACAGCCGGCGAGTTTGACCGTGCGCTGAGCGCGGCGGACGAGGGCGACCGGATCGTGGTAACGGGACGGGTCAGGATGCCGCATCCCATCCGTCTTACGGGGAAGAAGGGACTTATCTTCCGCGGCGAAAGGGAAGCGGCGTTCGATTTCATGCTCCGGGTGGACGGTTTTTCAGAGGTCGAAGTGAACGGGCGGACGGTCTGGTATGCCCAGATACCAGCCGGGATCGCGGCATACCGACCCTACGCGGCGTTCCGGGAGGACGGCGCGATGCTGTCGCGTCCGAGGCTTCCGAAGACGGGGTACTACCGGGTGAAGGGAAGTCCGGAGTTCGATCTTCTGAACGGCGGTCAGCGCGAACGGCATTACAGGATTTACTTTAATGAAGGCGAAGTGCCGGTCATGCGCTGGCCCGAGACGGCGCAGGTGCGGGCGTTCCACTGGTGGACGGACGAGCTGTTATATCTGGCGGGCGTCGATTACGAGGAGAAGGTCCTGACGTTCAGCGCCGCGCCGCAGTTTGCGATGAAGTGCGAGAACAGCCGGACGGAAGGTGCGCGATGGTATCTTGACAACGTATTCGAGGCGCTGTCCGACCCGCGCGAATACTACATTTCGCCCGACTGCCGGAAGATCTGGTATGTCCCGGACGAAGGGGACCGGCTCGACGGGTTCGGGCTTTACGTTTCGACGTCGGAGGAGCTTCTGACGGTGGAGGACTGCGAGAACATCACGTTCGACGGCATCGGGTTCAAGGGTTCGGACCGGGACAAGCTCTGGCTTCACCGGTCGTTCTCACAGGCGGCGGTGGACGTTCCCTGCGCGGTGAACGTGAACGGGAGTGCGGACGTTGTGTTCACGGACTGCCGGTTCACGGACATCGGGTTATCGTGTCTTGGCATTGACAGGGGTTCTCACGACGTGACGGTCGACCGCTGTGCGTTTACGGGCATCGGCGGCAATCCTGTCCACATCAGGGGCCGCAACGTGACGCGGGACGAATGGAAGACGACCTATCCGGGCGGTCATGTGAAGAACGAGGTCGGCGCGGACGTTCTGCACGGCATTCATGTGACCGACTGTCTGATCTCGGATTACGGCAGGGTCTACTGCAATGCGTGCGGCATTCTCTTACAGTACGCCTATGACTGCGATCTGTCGCACAACGAGATCCACGACGGATACTACACGGGCATTTCGGTCGGCTGGGTCTGGGGCTACGCGCCTCACGCGACGAATCACATCCGCATCGAATACAATCACATTTACAGCATCGGCAAGGCGTTATTATCGGACATGGGCGGCATCTACACGCTCGGTCAGCAGGAAGGCACGGTCATCCGGGGCAACCGGATCCACGATGTGGAGATGGACAGCTACGGCGGCTGGGGCGTTTATCTGGACGAAGGCTCGTCGGACATTTTAGTGGAAGGCAACATCTGTTACGATCTTTCGGCTCAGCCCTTCCACCAGCACTACGGCTCGAACAATCTTCTCCGGCACAACATTTTCGCGTTCGGCGAAGGCGGCGCTCTGCGTGTGACGCGCAGGGAGGAGCATCTCTCGATCATTCTGGAGCGGAACATTCTGGTTTCGGACGGCACGGCGATCTTAGCGAACACGCCGGAGAGCATGAACATCACGGACTGCATGAATCTCATCTGGAACTACCAGGGCGAAGCGTTATCGGGGCCGATGAACTACGACGTCTACACGCGCACCTACTCCTTCCCATCCGAAAATCAGCGCACGCCCGCCGAGATGCAGGCCGGCGGTCTCTATGCCGGCGTTCTGATCGCCGATCCTCTATTCCGCGACCCCTCTCACCGCGACTTCACTCTCCTCCCCGGTTCCCCCGCCGCCGCGCTGGGGTTCGATATTGGGTGATTGTATTTCCCGGGGGAAGGGGGAAACTTTTTCCAGCGGAAAAGAAGTCTATCCGGTGCTTCGCACCGGCTCCCTCCCCCGCACCCCCGCTCTCTTCAAAAACCGCTAAACATGGGAAGCTGCACCATTGACTTGCGGTAATTGGCTGTGCTGGTTCCTACGGGACGTGCGGTACGCGGCGGCTTGCTCTGCGGCTTCGCGCAGAAGCCGGGGCTTCGGCTATCCTTCAAAATCCGAAAAAATGCAACAAAATGACGGAAAAAAGCGATTGAAATTTTCTTTCATTCAGGCTATAATAACAATGAAAGGCGGAAGCCGTTTCCGCCAAACTTCTTCTGGGAGGTTCTTATGCAGACGAATCAAAGGTTCACGCTGAACGGTGACTGGACGCTCACCTATGTGGAAAACAAGCGTTTCAAGAAGGAAGGGCGCGATGTTTCGACGGCGGCATCGGTCCGCGAGTCGGGCTGGCACCATGTCGACGCGAAGGTCCCGGGCAACTTCGAGCTGGATTTCCAGCGCGCGGGTTTGATCGGCGACCCCTTCTTCGGCACGAATTTCATTGACAACTACAAGTTCGAGGCGCTTCATCTGATCTACACGCGCACGTTCACGCTCGATTTCGAGCCGGACGAGAACACGTTCCTTCATTTTGACGGCATCGACACGATCGCGGACATTTATGTCAACGGCGCGTTCGTCGGCACGGCGGACAATATGCTGATCCCGTTCGAGTTTTCGGACGCGAATCTGAAAAAGGGCGAGAACGAGATCGTCGTTCACATTTACCCGACGACGATCGTATCGCGCGCCTACGAGGTACCGGTCTCCTGCAACGCGGGCAAGTACCACTACGATCTGCTGAACATCCGCAAGGCTCCGCACATGGACGGCTGGGACATCATGCCGCGCATCATCACGGGCGGCATCTGGCGTCCGTGCTATGTGGAGCAGAAGGCGGTCGACCGCATCGACGACGTATTCTTCTATTTACAGAACATTGACGTGGCGAAGAATTTCGCGCAGGTGGCGTTCTTCTACAACGCGACGCTGACGGAGGACGTCATCACGGATTACAGTCTGTCGGTCGAAGGCGTCTGCGGCGACAGCCGGTTCACGTGCGGGCAGTCCCGCCTGTGGCACACTGCCGGCAAGCTGGTCGCCAATGTGAACAACTGCAGATTCTGGTGGCCGCGCAACTACGGCGAGCCGAATCTTTACGAGATAAAGATCACGCTTTCCTATCAGGGCAAGCCGGTCTTTGTCTACAACATGACCGAAGGCATCCGCTCTGTGGAGCTTGACCGTACAAGTACGACGAACGAGAAGGGCGAAGGCGAATTCTGCTTCAGGATCAACGGTAAGAAGGTCTTCTGGCTCGGTTCGAACTGGGTCCCTGTGGACGCCTTCCATTCGCGCGACGCGGAGCGTCTGCCGTGGATCCTTCCGATGCTGTCTGACATCGGCTGCAACGCGGTCCGGTGCTGGGGCGGAAACGTCTACGAGGACGATCTTTTCTACGATTACTGCGACCGGAACGGCATCATGGTCTGGCAGGATTTCGCGCACGCCTGCGCGATCAATCCGCAGAACGACGAATACGGGCAGGTCTTTGCGTGGGAAGTCGAGACGATCGTGAAGCGTCTGCGCAACCGGACGTGTCTGGTGCTGTGGGCGGGCGACAACGAGGTCGACGCATGCTACCGCTGGACGTGGCCGAATCTGAACCGCGACCCGAACGTGAACGTTCTGACGAGAAAGGTCATCCCGGACGTTCTTCGCGTCCACGATTTCACGCGCCCGTATCTGCCCAGCTCTCCGTACATGGACGAGCACGCCTACCAGTCGAAGGAGCCGATCTCGGAGCAGCATCTGTGGGGACCGCGCGACTACTTCAAGGGACCGTTCTACAAGGGTTCGGTCTGCCATTTCGCGTCCGAGACGGGCTATCACGGCTGCAACTCGCCGGAATCGCTGAAGAAGTTCATTCACGAGGACCAGCTGTGGCACTGGCGCAGCAAGCCGGACAGCGATCTGCCGCAGCCCGACTGGACCGCTCACGCGGCGGCAGCCGAAGTGGACGGCAGCGACGGCAACGTCTACCGCATCCGTCTGATGTCGAATCAGGTGAAGACGCTGTTCGGCGCGGAGCCTGAGACGCTGGACGCATACTGCCGCGCGAGCCAGATCTCGCAGGCAGAGGCGAAGAAGTACTTCATCGAGCGTTTCCGTGTGACGAAGTGGAGACGGACGGGCATCATCTGGTGGAACCTCATCGACGGCTGGCCCCAGACGTCCGACGCGATCGTCGACTACTACGGCTGCAAGAAGTTAGCTTACCACTACATCAAGCGTTCGCAGCAGCCGCTTTGCATGATCTTTGACGAGCCGGAAGACGACCGTCTGCCGCTGCACGTGGTCAGCGATCTTCAGGAAGACGTGACCGTTCACTACAACGTCACCGACCTGACGACCGGCAAGCGTCTGATCTCGTCCGACTGCACCGCGAAGGCGAACGATTCGCTGACCGTCTGGAACAAGATGATGACGCCGGACGAGAAGCACTTCTATCTCATCAAGTGGGATTACGTCGGCGCGGACGGCAAAACGGTGAAGGGCGTCAACCACTACATGACGAACATCATCGACATCGACTACGACGAATACATCGGTTATATGCAGAAGGCGGGCTTCTACAAGGAATTCTCCGGCTTCGGCGACTGAGCGCACGATCTATGGAAAGGTCCGGGTCCGCCCGGATCTTTTCTTTCGTGAGTTTTCACCGGCGTGAAGCATCGGCGGCGCAGAATGTGTTTCTTTCCTTTGAAAAATTTACGCCGGTGTGAAACTTTTCCGCGCTTTTTGCGGTCTTTTATGGTGAAGATGATCATCTTTCGACGAAATCCGGAGGGAAACATGGAGGACAACACCATTGTTGAGCTGTACCTGAAACGCGACGAAGCCGCGCTTCGGGAGACCTCGAAAAAATACGGGCGGTATCTCGAAACCATCGCCGCCAACCATCTGAGCGACGAGCGGGATCGGGAGGAATGCGTGTCGGACACCTATCTGCGCGCGTGGAACACGATCCCGCCCGAAAAGCCGAAGCTGCTGAAAGCCTTTTTAGCCGCTCTGACGCGCAGTCTCGCCATCGACCGGCTGAGACGGATGAGCGCGGTCAAGCGGAAAGGTCAGGTCGGGACGACTGCGCTCGACGAGCTGGAGGAATGTCTGACCGACGACGACACGCCGGAGGCGGCGTTCGAGCGGAAGCGCCTGACCGAGCTGATCGAGCGCTGGCTCGACGGGCAGACGAAGGAATGCCGCACGGCGTTCGTGCGGCGGTACTGGTATCTCGACCCGGTGAAGGAGATCGCGGCGGACCTCGGCGCGGGCGAGGGGAAGGTCAAGAGTATGCTGTTCCGTGCGAGAAAAAGTCTGGCGGAGGAGCTTGTACGAGAGGGAAGCGACTTTGCGCCGGAGGAAATGACGAAAGGAAAAGGTCATGAGGAAAACTGAGGAGAACAGGGAGCTGCTCATCGACGCGGTGGGCGGCGTCGACGAAAAATACCTCGAAGAAGCGGAAGAAACGCGCGGGGCGCGGAAGATCCGCCGGGCGCGCTGGCTGCGCGGCACAGCTGCCGCCGCGTGCGTCGCGGTGACGGTGGGAGCGGTGATCGGGATCACGGGGAGAGCGGGTCCGCTCGACACGTTCGCCATCGAGGAAGCGGTCTATCCGACCGTTGCGCCCTATCCGGACGAGAGCATTCTGTATGCGAACACGAAGTCTGCGCAGGATGAGTTCGACGCGATGTACACCGCGTGGCGGGAGGACAGCCGGAAGCTGCACAGTCAGCCGGAAGGCTACCGCGACGGCGTGAACGAGTTCGCGTCAAGGCTCGCGGGACAGGTCTTCGCGTCGGCGGAAGGGGAGAACCGCGTGATCTCGCCGCTCAACCTCTATCTCGCGCTGGCGATGCTCAGCGAGACGGCGGGCGGAGAGACGCGCGCGCAGGCGCTTCGGCTCCTGAACGTCGATTCGGTCGAGACGCTGCGCGATAAGTCGACGAGTCTCTGGCAGGCGAACTACTACGCGGACGGCTCGACGAAGTGCGTGCTGGGAAGCTCGCTGTGGTTAAGTCAGGCGACGGATTTCCATCGAAGCACGCTCGAAACGCTGGCGGAACAATATTATGCGTCGAGCTTTCGGGGCGATTTCGCGTCGAAGGAATACGTCGGCGCGATGAAGAACTGGCTGAAAGGGCAGACGGGAGGTTTGCTTGACGACCAGGTGGATTCGCTCGAGATCGACCCGGAGACACTGATGACGCTGCTCAGCACGATCTGCTATCAGGCGAAGTGGGACAGCCCCTTTCTCGAGACCGAGAAGGGCGTTTTCCACGCGCCGGACGCGGACGAAAACGTCACGTATATGCTTCGGACGCTGAACGATTCCTATTACTGGGGCGAGCGCTTCGGCGCGGCGTCGGTATCGATCACGGAAGGCGGACGGATGTGGCTCTTCCTGCCGGACGAGGGCGTATCGCCCGAATCGCTCGCGGCGGACGAACAGGTCTGGGAGATCCTCGGCGACGCATGGAGCTATGAGAACCGCAAGGGCATGATGATCGACCTTTCGATGCCGAAATTCGACGTGGCGAGCGATCTCGATCTGGTGGGCGATCTGGTCTCGCTCGGCGTGACCGATGCGTTCGACGCGGCAAAAAGCGATTTTTCGCCGCTCTGCGATGAGGAAGTGTTCATAAGTAAGGTGAAGCACGCGGCGCGGGTCGTGGTCGATGAGGAAGGGATCACGGCGGCTGCGTACACGGCGATGATGTACTGCGGCGCGGCGATGCCGCCGAACGAGCGGATCACGTTCACGCTCGACCGCCCGTTCCTGTTCGCCGTCACCGGCGCGGACGGAACGCCGCTGTTCCTTGGAACGGTCAACACGATCAATTA
>JAZRXB010000367.1:0-2141 GCA_045600005.1 Eubacteriales bacterium
GAATAGCCGGTCAGCGGGTAGAAATCAAGGCTCATGTAGGGCTTGATCTTCATCGCTTCGGCGAGGATCGCACTGTACCACGCGCCCTCCGCATCGGACAGCTCCCATGACGGCGCGGCGACGCCGACGCCGCACGCCATCGAGCTGCGCACGCGGTAGGTGTCGTATAAGATCGGCGTCGTACCCATGCACGAGCCGCAGGAATCGCCCTGCACCGGCAGCCAGCGTGCGAGCGCCATCGTCTGCGCCTGCGCGCCCGCCGGGTCGAATTCGCTGTTCGTGAAGAAGTCGCTGCGGCACATCATCGGCACCGCATAGCGGCACATCCGGTAGTCGAGCCGTCTGCCGCCGCTCGCGCAGTTGTCCACCGCAAGGTCGGGCAGAAGCGCCTTTAATTCCTCAAAGAACGTGTAAAGACCGTTGTAATACCGAAGCTCGGTCAGCCCGCGGTTCCCCGACTCCCCGTCGTATTCCGCAAACAGACGCGCCGGGTCGAAGTTGTAGTCCACGCGGAAGATCGTCATGCCGGTCTCGCGGAAAATTTTCACCAGCCGGTCGAGCAGGAAATGACGCGCTTCGTCGCTGTCCATCCTGATCTGATTGTCGGTGTCGCCATAAGGCGAGAGATAGTAGTATTCGGGATGCTCGGTCACGCTGACCGTCTGCTTCACCGCGCGTTCGAATTCGATCCAGAGCCAGAAGCCCTTCGAGCCTGCCGCGCGTCCGCCGTCCGCGAGCCATTTGAGGCCGCCCGGACGTCCCGGCGCGTCCGACGGGAAGACCGTCGGGTCGGGGACCCAGTCGCCCGCCGTGTTGTACCAGTTTTTGTTCTCCACTCCGTCAAGATCGTACCAGCCCGCGTCCACGCCGTAAGCGTCCGAGACCAGCCCGAACTTCTTCATGTTGTTCCAGCGCGTCCGGTGTCCCGCTTCGCCGACGCTTCCCCACGCCCGCAGACAGACCGCGCCCTCGAACGGCTTCCCGCCGATCTTCGGCACGATGTGCGCTTTCATGAAACGGCGGAACAGATTGAAGCTCTCCGGATTGTGATCGTCCGCCGACGGACAGCTCCACGGCACGAGCAGAGCCGACGGCAGACCGACCGATTCGCCCGGCGCGAGCGAGAAATCGGCGTTCGGATAGCCGAACGTGATCCGACAGCTCCGCTCGAACTTCGCGTTCCAGTGACCCGACCAGCCGATCGCGGCGAACAGACCGTTCTGCTCGTCCTGCATGAAGTTGAAGTAGGGCATCAGATCGTTCGACGAGCGCGACGGATGGTTTTCAAAGACCCGATCGCCCATCACGAGCGAGTATTCGCGCGGCATGAAGTCCTCGGCGAGCGCGTTCGAGCCCTGCGCGTAGAGGATCCGGCGGCGGTGGTAGCCGGTCTTCGACGGGTTCGGAGAGGCGGGGACCGTCAGGATCAGCGTTTCCAGCCCGGTAACGCGCGGGCTTGCCGCATCGGACGTGTTGGAAAGCGCCGGGAGCAGCTCGAAGCCGTCCCCGTAGTCGCGCACGGTCAGCGTCAGAAGAAGCCCGTTCTCCGCCTTCGCCGTGCGGGTGTATGACGTGAAGTCCTCCCCGCGCGCCTCGCTCCAGTCGGAGAGGGTCAGTCCGTCCTGCATCGGAACGCCGTCCGCCGAAAACCGGCAGGGCAGCGGACCGTCGAGTAAAATCTGCTTTAATTCTTCTCTGTTCATGATACCGCATCCTTTCCTGTTATATCTTAGTTCCCGGCGCATCCCCGCCGCATCGCGGTCCCGCGCCGTTATTTTTTTGTTGAATTCCGTATCGCCCGCATTGCGCAGACGATTTCAAGCCGTCAGCCGTCGAATTCGGCGCGGCGCGCCGAACTCGAACCCGCATTGCAGACGCCCCAGCGTCTGCAATGCGAATGCCGCCCTTCCGGTTCGGACTGCTGTCTGTCAGACAGCAAGGTTCGGACAGCCGACTGCCAGTCAGCCATCGAGTTTGGCGCAAGCGCCGGACTCGAACCCCCATTGCGGCGCACCAGCGTCAGCAATGCGAATGCCGCCCTTCCGGTTCGGACTGCTGTCTGTCAGACAGCAAGGTTCGGACAGCCGACTGCCCGACAGCCGTCGGGTTTGGGGCGAGGGCCGGACACCCAACCGCACGGA
>JAZRXB010000368.1:0-4678 GCA_045600005.1 Eubacteriales bacterium
CGATCGCGGGATATGCGATCGGCGCGGATGAAGGTTATATCTATGTCCGTGCAGAGTACCCCATCGCCGTCCACCGTCTGCAGATCGCCATTGCACAGGCAAGAGAGAACGGTCTGCTCGGCAAGAACATTTTCGGCACCGACTTCAATTTCGACATCACCATCCGTCTGGGCGCCGGCGCATTCGTCTGCGGCGAGGAAACCGCCCTGCTGACCTCCATCGAGGGCAACCGCGGCGAGCCGCGTCCCCGTCCTCCGTTCCCGGCAGTCAAGGGTCTGTTCGGTCAGCCGACGATCATCAACAACGTCGAGACCTACGCGAACATCTGCCAGATCATCCTGAACGGTCCGGAATGGTTCGCTTCGATGGGTACCGAAAAGTCCAAGGGCACGAAGGTCTTCGCTCTGGGCGGCAAGATCACCAACACCGGTCTTGTCGAGATCCCGATGGGCACCACGCTCCGTGAAGTCGTCGAAGAGATCGGCGGCGGCGTTCCGAACGGCAAGAAGTTCAAAGCCGCTCAGACCGGCGGTCCTTCCGGCGGATGCATCCCGGCTTCCCTCATCGACACCCCGATCGACTACGACAACCTGATCGCCATCGGCTCCATGATGGGCTCCCGCGGACTGATCGTCATGGACGAGGACACCTGCATGGTCGACCTTGCAAAGTTCTTCCTCGAATTCACCGTCGACGAGTCCTGCGGCAAGTGCGCACCCTGCCGTATCGGTACCAGAAGACTTCTTGAGATCCTTGAAAAGATCACCTCCGGCAACGGCGAGATGGAAGATATCGACCGTCTCGAAGAGCTTGCCGCTTACATCAAGAGCGCATCCCTCTGCGGTCTGGGCCAGACTGCTCCGAACCCTGTTCTCTCCACCCTGCGTTACTTCCGCGACGAGTATATCGCACACGTCAAGGACAAGAAGTGTCCTGCCGGCGTCTGCAAGAACCTGCTCACCTACGTCATCGATCCCGAAAAGTGCATCGGCTGCGGCAAGTGCGCGAAGAACTGCCCGGCAGACGCCATCAGCAAGACCGATTACGTTGCTCCGGGTCACAAGCTCCCGTCCATGGCGATCGATCCCGCAAAGTGCGTGAAGTGCGGCGCCTGCATGAGCGGCTGCAAGTTCGGCGCAATTTCCAAGAAGTGATCCGGGACCAAGAAAGGAGATACTATTTAACAATGGATATGGTAAATGTTAAAATCAACGGCAGAGAATACTCTGTCCCGAAGGACTCCACCGTCCTCGAAGCGGCAAGATACGCCGGGATCGACATCCCGACTCTCTGCTACCTGAAGGATATCAACGAGATCGGCGCCTGCCGTCTCTGCCTTGTCGAAGTGACCGGCGCTCGCGGACTCGTCACTGCCTGCGTATACCCTGTCAACGAGGGTATGGAGATCTTCACCAACACCCCCAAGGTCCTCGCCGCAAGAAAGACCAACCTCGAGCTGGTTCTCTCCAACCACAAGAAGGACTGCCTCTCCTGCATCAGAAGCACGTCCTGCGAGCTCCAGAAGCTCGCCAACGAGTATGGCTGCGACGATCAGCACTTCAAGGGCGCAAGCGTTCACTACGAGCTTGACACCTCCACGGCGTTCCTCGTCCGCGACAACAACAAGTGCATCCTCTGCCGCCGCTGCGTCGCTGCCTGCAAGAATCTTCAGGGCATCGGCGTCATCGGAACCAACGACCGCGGCTTCGACACCCATATCGGCACCGCGTTTGAAAAGCAGCTCGCTGAATCCAGCTGCGTAGGCTGCGGTCAGTGTATCGTTCACTGCCCCGTCGGCGCGATCTACGAAAAGGACGACACCCAGAAGGTTCTGGACGCGATCGCAGACCCCAAGAAGCACGTCGCGATCTGCGCTGCTCCTTCCATCCGCGCAACGCTCGGCGAGTGCTTCGGCGACAAGCCCGGCACGGACGTTGAAGGCAAGATGGTCGCAGCCATGAAGCGCCTCGGCTTCGACGGCGTTTACGACATGAACTTCACCGCGGACCTCACCATCATGGAAGAAGAGTGCGAGTTCCTCGCACGCTTCACCAAGGGCGAAGGCAAGCTCCCGCTCATCACCTCCTGCTCGCCCGGCTGGATCAAATTCTGCGAGCATTACTTCCCTGAGTTCACCGACAATCTGTCCACCTGCAAGTCTCCTCAGCAGATGTTCGGCGCTCTCTACAAGACCTACTACGCTCAGAAGCACAACCTCGACCCGAAGGACATCTTCTTCGTATCCTGCATCCCCTGCACCGCGAAGAAGTTCGAAGTCCGCCGCGACGGTCAGTCCGCAGCAGGCGAAGGCATCTGGGACGTCGACGCAGCCATCACGACCCGCGAGCTTGGCCGCATGATCCAGAAGGCAGGCATCAACTGGAACCTGCTTCCGGACGAAGAGTTCGACAAGCCGTTTGAGATCGGCTCCGGCGCAGGCGTCATCTTCGGCGCGACCGGCGGCGTTATGGAAGCTGCTCTCAGAACCGCAGCGGAAGTCGTCCTCGGCAAGCCGCTCGAAAAGCTCGATTTCGACGACGTCCGCGGCACCGCTCCCATCAAGCGCGCCACCTACAAGCTCGGCGACGTCACCGTCCGCGTTGCAGTCGCCAGCGGCGCAAAGAACGCGAAGGAGCTTCTCAACCGCGTTAAGAACGGCGAAGAAGAACTCGACTTCATCGAGATCATGTGCTGCCCCGGCGGATGCGTCAACGGCGGCGGTCAGCCGACTCAGCCGGCAGTCGTCCGCAACAACGTCGACCTCCGTGCCGTCCGTGCAAAGGTCCTCTACACCGCAGATGCAGCGAAGGATCTCCGCAAGTCTCACGAGAACTCGATCGTCAAGGCTGTTTACGATGAGTATTTCGGCCAGCCCGGCAGCGAAAAGGCTCACGAGATCCTGCACACCCATTACGTCAAGCGCGGTCTTTGATCCGCAGAACGTATCGGCTCTCTGAGATCTGACCTGCAAATAAACACAGCCCCTGCCTTGCGGCAGGGGCTGTGTTTTCCGCGTCCGGACGGGACGCTTTTTTTATTCGCCCATGTAAAGCGCGATCAGATCATCAAGTCCTTTCCGGGCTGCGTCGATCTTCGAAGCGTACCATGAAGCGAAATCGGACGTCTTGTTCTTCGCAAGGTCGCGCAGGATACCGATGCCGCCAATCAGCGATGAATACGAATAACCGAAGTTCGTGTATGCGCTTTCGAGGATCATATCAAGCATTTCGGATGATGTGTTGTCGCGCGTGTACTTGTCCTTCAGCGCCACGTTGAAGTAAGCGGGCGTGACGAGCTTCCACGAACGGTACGCCATTTCATCCAGTACAGCACCGATCACTTCCTGCTTTTCCTTTTTGATCGTGCAGGGAACAACGAAGCAGGTCGCGCCGTTGTGAACGAGCGTCTTATACTCCTTCTGTTCCTCGTCGAGCTTCGGATGCGGGATAATGCCGTAGTCCGCTTCCATTTCGCGCAGATATTCGCACGCTGCGAACCAGTGCGGGAAGAACAGCACTTCGTTGTTGGCGAACATCGTACACATATCGGTGTCGAACAGATCGTCGGTCGTCAGAATCTTCGCGCCGGGGCATTCGTAGTAGAGCTTGTAGAAAAGCTCGGCGAACTTTGCCGTTCGTTCGTTGTTCAGCGTGATGACCGGAATACCGTCCTTGTCGCGTTCGGTCGTGATGATACCGCAGTTGTACTGGAAATGATCCACTGACTTGATCGAGCTGGCTTCAAAGCCGAACAGGTCGCCGTCTCCCATCATGCCGTCGCCATTCAGGTCGCGGGCGACGTCGGCGCTGTATTGATTCATCGCGTCGAGCGTCCAGCCGCCGTCCAGAACGAGCTGATACAGATCTTCCATGTCGCCGAACCGCTCGGTGTAGATTTTCTGATTGACGAATACGCAGCCCGTGACCTTGAGCATACCGAGATTCGCGTCACTGTAAAGGAAGTAGATATCGGTATTGCCGACGCAGAGTTCCTTCATGTACTCAGTGCGCCACCACGGTTTGTCAAAGCTGATGTACGGGTCGTCGTGCATATTGACGTAATAGTGGTCGCCGATCCGCTTTGTGACCTCCGACTGATGCCCCGAATGGATATCGTACACATCGTCTCCCGCCATGACGGTCGCCTGAAACAGCTTGGCGGCTTCGGGGTAGGTCGCGCCCATGGCAATCGGATTGAAGGTCATATTGAGCTTCTCTTCAACTTCACGGTTGCGGGCATAGATAGCTTCATTGATAACATCACCGTCCATCTCGCCGATGATATCGGTGCGGAAGCGGTAGTGATCAACATAGCCGAAGTTGATCACCATGCCGTCAAGGTCGAGCGTGTCCGGCACGGAGGACGCTTCGGCGGCAGTAATGTCGGCGGAAGGTTCGGTCGAATCCTCCGGTACAGTCGTCTGGTCAGGAAAATCGGATGATGCGCTGCCGCAGGAAGCGGCTGTCTGAAGGAAAAGAAGGAGAGACATAGCAAAAGAAGCGGCGCGGAGTTTTTCCTGTGTTTTCATCGTGATACACCTTTGGTACAATATTAGCGTAGCCGCAGGTCGATACCACGACAGTATTTACGGCTATGCTTATTTTTGTTATAATAAGGTGGTAATGGACTGACGGTCACTCCTTTGAACTATGCGTTCGCGGCAGAAAGCGTCATCCGC
>JAZRXB010000369.1:0-5527 GCA_045600005.1 Eubacteriales bacterium
CTCGCCGCGCAGGGCATCCAGCCTGTCAAGAGACAGGGAATCCGATTCCTTTTTAAGCGCCATTTCCTCGATTTCAAGCTGCATTATCCTTCTGCGGATATTGTCAAGCTCCTCCGGCATGGAATCGATTTCCGTGCGGACGGTGGCGCAGGCTTCGTCGACAAGGTCGATTGCCTTATCGGGCAGGAAGCGGTCGGAAATATAGCGGTTTGAAAGCGTGGCGGCGGCGACAAGCGCGTTATCGTGTACGCGCACGCCGTGGAACACCTCATATCTTTCCTTCAGTCCGCGGAGAATGGAAATGGTATCTTCAACCGTCGGCTCGTCTACCATGACGGGCTGGAAACGGCGTTCAAGCGCCGCGTCCTTTTCGATGTACTTTCTGTATTCGTCAAGCGTCGTCGCACCGATGCAGTGAAGCTCGCCGCGCGCCAGCATCGGCTTTAAGAGATTGCCCGCGTCCATCGAGCCTTCGCTCTTCCCCGCGCCGACGATCGTGTGAAGCTCGTCGATGAACAGGATGATCTTGCCCTCCGACTTCTTCACCTCGTTCAGCACGGCTTTCAGACGCTCCTCGAACTCGCCGCGATACTTCGCGCCCGCGATCAGAGCGCCCATGTCGAGCGAAAAGATCGTCTTTTCCCTGAGTCCGTCCGGCACGTCGCCGCGGACGATCCGCTGTGCAAGCCCTTCGGCGATTGCGGTCTTGCCGACGCCCGGCTCGCCGATCAGCACCGGATTGTTCTTCGTTTTGCGCGACAGGATGCGCACGACGCTGCGAATTTCACTGTCCCGCCCGATCACCGGGTCGAGCTTCTGCGCGCGCGCACGCTCGACGAGATCGGTCCCGTACTTTTTCAGCACGTCGTAGGTGTCCTCCGGGTTGTCGCTTGTCACCGGCGAGGTCTTGACCTTCGCAAGCTCCGCCGTGAATTTATCGCGCGTCACGCCGTGATCGGCGAGCAGCTGCTTCACGGCGCGTCCTCCCTCGGAAAACAGCGCGAGCATCAGATGCTCGACCGAGATATACTCGTCCTTCAGCTGACCAGCCAGCTTTTCCGCCATGCGAAGCACCGCCGACAGCTCGCCCGACGGGTAAATCTCACCGCCCGCGCCCGAAACCTTCGCCTGCTTTGCGAGCAGATCGTCCAGTTCCGATAACAGCGCGCCGCAGTCGACGCCCATCTTCGCAAACAGCGAAGCGATCAGCCCGTTTTCCTGATCGACCAGCGCGTAAAGCAGATGCTCCGGCGTCAGCGTCTGATGATGCTTTTCCTCCGCCAGCGAACGCGCGGCGTTGATCGTTTCTATCGTTTTCTGAGTGAATTTTTCTGCGTTCATAAAATCCCTTCCTTAATTATATAAGCACATTCCGTTCGGCAAGCCCGTCACGATAGGCGGACGCAACGCCCTCCGGACTCAAACTGCCGCCGATGTACGCCTTCATGAGACTGTCGAACAGCTGAATGTAGGACGAGATCGCCGCCGCAAGTTCCCTTGCGTCAGGCTCCCGCGCACCGCCTGCCGTGACCGGGTAGACGATGGTCCGCACGAGCTTTCCGTCGTACAGCGCGTATTCCGGCGGGCAGTTTCCGTAAAGCGGCAGCGCGAAGCCTTCCTCGATCTGCTTCCAGAGACGGAAGAATCCCGTCATCGCCTCGATCAGCGCGCCCGACTGCGTGCGGAAAATGACCGACAGCTCGCCGATCGGATGTGCGCGCACGAACCCGTCCGCCAGCGCGACCTCATATCGGACGGTCGGGCGGTACTTGTAGTCGAGACAGGATTTGAGCGACATCGCCGCGGCGTTCGGCTCGAAGAACGGGACCAGCTCCCGGCTCGGCGAGACCATTTCCTCGATGGCGCGGAAAATGTCGCCGATCTGCTGTTCGGGCGTGCGGAGCGAAACGCGCTCGGCTAAGATCTGATTGACCAGATTCGAGCGGCTGGTCCCCATCCGGTGCGCCAGCAGGTCGATCTCGCGTATCACATCGTCTGACAGCATCAGACTGTACAGCGTTTTCTTCATGGCAAACTCCTCGTTTTGATTTCTGAATATATTATAGCACAGTTCAAATAACTTGTCAATGATTTTATATAAATTTCTTTACGAATTTTATGTGAACGAAAACAAGAATCCCGGCAGACAGGGTTACTGTCTGCCGGGATCGTCGGAAAACGAGGTTTGATTATTTGCCGGAAAGGTCCTTGAGCGCCGCCGCCGCGCTTTCGAGCTGAGCCTTCGAGGAAGTCTCGACCGAAGCGTACCACGACGAGAATTCCTGCTTGTTCTGCATGACCTTGCGCGTGCACCAGCTCAGGTTGCCGGTCGCGTTCGACAGGATGACGCCGAGGTCGAAGCCCTTGCCTTCCATGATGAGGTCGAACATCTGCGCGTCCGCGTTGTCGTCGAGGTACTTGACCTTCATGGCGACCTCAAAGTACGCCGGAGTGACGCGCTTGTAGGAGTCGTAGTTCATATACTCGATGACCGCGCCCGCCAGCTCCGGATTTGCGGAATTCGACGGGACGACCATGATGGCGAACTGGTCGTGCGGGATGGTATAATAACGCTCCTGCGCCTCGTCGTACTTCGGGATGGGCAGGATGCCGTAGGGGTCGTTGAATTCACGCAGAGCAGTCGTCTTGCCGAGCTGCTGGATGTGGAAGACCGTCTCGCTCTGCATGAACTTGTTGAACATATTCGTCTGATCGTCCGCCGTGCCGCCTGCCGTGAAGGTCCCGGTATTTTCGTTGCAGAGCGCGTTGATCTTTTCGTACAGATTGACGGTTTTTTCACTGTTCAGCGTGATCTCGGGGTCGCCGTCCGCGTTCAGCTCGACCAGATGGATGCCCGAACCGGGAAGGAGCGCGTCGAGCGGAGAGGTGGTCAGAGCCATCGCGTAGCCGTAGAAATCCGCCGCGTCGCGTTCGCTGTTGCCGTTGAGGTCGCGGTAGATGTCCTTGAGCAGCGAGCTGAAATGGTCGAGCGTCCATTTGCCGTCCCAGACGGTCTGATAGAGGTCTTCCTTCGGCAGCCATTCCGCCGCAAGGTTCTTGTTGTAGAACGTGACGTAGGACGACGAAGAAGCGGTGATCGACAGATCGCCGGTGATGTAGAACATCGTGTCATAGATCGTCGCCGCCTTCACGAAGTCCTGCTGATACCACGGCGCGTCGTAGGTGATATGATCGACGTTGAGCAGATTGTAGAACACGCCTTCGAGCGCCTTCGGGGTCGTGTAATACTGCCCCGCGACCGCGAAATCACAGCCGTCGTCGCCCGCCAGCACGTCGGCTTTCATCTGATTGCCGACCTCGGAGCCGTTCGAACCGGGGATCGTGATAAAATCGAGCTTCACGCCGAGGCGTTCCTCGGTCGCCATATTGCGGGCGTAGAGCGCGTCGCTGACGATATCGCCGGTCTCCTCCTCGGGGACCAGATTGGGAATCGAGCTTTCCTTGCAGTAGATCGTGACGGTTTCGCCGTCAAAGCGCAGGTTAGCGGGAAGCGGGTCCTTTAAGCGTTCACGCTCGCTGCCCTCCTCGACAGGCTCGCTCGTGTCGGTCGATGCGGTGGTGTCGGAAGTTGCGCCGGAAGGAGCGGCTTCCCCGCAGGAAGCTGCCGCAAGAATCAGAAGCGCGGCGAGAAACAGGGCTGTTTTGCGTTTCATTTTGTCAATACCTCCTCAAATTCCGATAAAATCATAAAATGTTTTATGATTTTTATTATAAACCCTTTTTCCGCGTTTGGAAATGGACAAAATTCGCATGTTGGTGGACAAAATGAACATTTTGGCAAAAAGCCGACAGAAAGGGCGCGGACCGAGATCCGCGCCCTCGCTGTATTTTCAGCTGTCCGCGCCGAAGAACCGTTCGCCGAACGCGGGATACATCCCGTTGCCGTTCCAGCGGAATTTGTCGGCGAGGAGCGTCTTTAAGAGAAAATCGTCGTTCCCGTTCGGGAGCTTTAAGAGCTTGTATACCTCCGCATACTGCATCCCGTAGCAGTAGCCGCGGTAGTGCGCAGCCATTTCCTTCTCGCGCCACAGACCGGGTCCCTTCGCGGTCGGCTGATCGAACTGCATCAGGCTTTCCTTGATCGCAGGCATCGCGTCGGCGATGTCGATCGCAAATTCGGGCGCGAAATAGTCGCTCGTCTGGTTCGGACCGGCTTCAAAGGCGTAGGCTTCCTTCACCTTCGCGCCGTGGACCCACGCAATGCAGAGCGCGTCGTATGCGCAGCGCGCCGAAATGCGGTGTTCGAGGTGGTTGTCCTTCGGCCAGTGCAGGAAAACGATATCCGGCTTGAAATCGAGCATGATCTTCTCGATCTCAAGCGATACCTCCCGCCCGGTCTCGCAGAGATTCAGCTCGCGGTCGCCCAGCACGATCTTGTCCGCGCCGAGCAGCTCCGCCGCGCGGTTCTCCTGTCTGACCCACTCGTCGCTTTCTTCCTTCGTATGTCCCGGCTTGTGCCACAGCCCCGACGTGTTGATATAGCGCACCTTACAGCCGCGCTGCGTCAGCAGCCACGTCACGCCGCCCAGCCCGTATTCGCACTCGTCGTTGTGCGCGCCGATGATCAGGATCCTCGGTTCCATCTTCATTTTCCTTCCTTAATTATATGATAGGTGCGTCAGCCGCATTTTCATGAAAGCGCACCGCTTTTCGGATGATTCGCTTTCAAAAGTATACCACACTGCCGCGCTTTTGTCAAGACGGATTTTGCCCTCTCCGGACTGATCTGAGAATGAAAAACGGAGCGTTTTCTGATGCAAAAACACTCCAAGTTTATTATATCATCTCCCGCCCGATTTGTCAAGTCCTATTTTCGTCGAAAATGCGGCAGAAGTTGGGCTTGTCCGCCCGGATGCTTTGTGATATACTGATAACGAAACTGATATGCCATTCGGAAAGGATGAACAAAATGAACAAGCTTGGAAATCTGAAGATCCGCCCCTCTCTCGAAATCGAAAGCTCTCCGGTCAGCATCGGCTTTGAATGCCTTGACCGCGAGCTGTACAAGCCCGAAAAATGCTATGGACCGCTCGGCGAGACCGGCGTCAAGCGCGCCCGCGTCCAGACCGGCTGGGCGCTCTGCGAAAAGGAACCCGGCGTCTACTGCTTCGACTGGCTCGACAGCATCGTCGACAGCCTGCTCGCGGTCGGCGTTCACCCGTGGTTCAACGTCGGCTTCGGCAACATGATCTATATGCCCGACGCCTCGAATCCCACCGCCGTCGGCTGTGTGCCGACCCTGTACGGCGGCGAGGTCACGCGCGCATGGCTCAACTTCATCCACGCGCTCGCCGTCCACTACAAGGGCCGCGTCGAGTGGTACGAGATCTGGAACGAACCGGACACGACGCAGTTCTGGTACCCCGGCACCCCCGATCCGCTCGAGCAGGCACAGCTCACCAACCTCACCGGCGACGTCATCCGCGCGGTCATTCCCGACGCGAAGATCGGCGCCTGCGGGGCGGGTCGGAACCTCGCCTACATCGAGCCCTTCGCCCGCGCGGTG
>JAZRXB010000370.1:0-2956 GCA_045600005.1 Eubacteriales bacterium
GAGGAAATTCTCGGTCACATGCAGAGCGTGCTCCATGGTATCGCAGTAAGCGACGTTGGCGCTCTGGGCGATGATCCGCTTGAAGAGTCCCTCGCTGCCTTCGATCAGCGGCAGGAACGTGCAGCTTGCAGAGCCCGCCGATTCGCCGAAGATGGTCACGTTCTCCGGATCGCCGCCGAAGCCCGCGATGTTCTTATGAATCCAGCGAAGCGCCTCCAGCTGGTCGAGCAGTCCGAGGTTCGTGGCGTCCTTGAAGTTCTCGCCGCCCGGAACCTTCTCGAAATTCATGAAGCCCATAAAGCCGAGCCGGTATTCGATCGCAACGAACACGATATCCGGATAGAGCTTCGCAATGTTGGACAGATCATAGAGCGGCTGGGCGATGGATTCCACCACAAATCCGCCGCCGTGAATCCATGCCATGACCGGCTTTTTGGCGTTATCGCAGCCCTTGCCGCAATATACGTTGACGATCAGGCAGTCCTCGCCGAAATCGGCGCGCCCCTCCGAATCGTTATTCAGGGCAATCGGAATATGTCCCCAGTTGATGGCTTCATAGGTACCGTCGTCGTCCGCCGCGGGAAGCGCCTTATGCCAGCGCAGATCGCCCACCGGCTGTGTCGCGTAGGGAATGCCTCTCCAGACGATCAGCTCTTCGGATTCATCACCGATGAAGCTGCCGTTGCTGCACTTCACTGTCTTGTTCATGATTATTTCCTCCTATATGTTTATGTTTTCGCAAATACATTTCTTTGGGATATTACTCCTATCCTCTACAATATCTCGTCGCAGTCGAATATAAAGGTGAGATTCTCTTTTTCAAAGAATTGGACCATGACGTTCTTTTTCAGGCAGTTCACGGAAATACGCATCCCCGTCGTCATGATCTCGCCGCAGTCTCTCAGCGGATCTTCATTGCCCTGATAGTACTGGAGCAATTTCTCCTTGAAGCCGTTTTTCACATACAGGTCTTTACAGAATTTAACGATATTTTCCGCGTTCTCCGGAGACATCAGTTCTCTGGCTGTTTTCCCCAGCAGCGGCGCGGCTTCTTCGCCCCAGACCTCCTCGACCGTTGAAAGATAAAGATCGGAACGCCAGTCATGAATCGGCTTGCCCTGATCGTCCACAAAATGGATCTCTCCGTTTTCGTCGATATAGGTGCAGTCTGCATAGAGGACGGAGTCTCTCCACATAGCTTTTTCCATGTGGCGGAACATTTCCTCCTGCGTTTCGATCTCGTCGAGACCTTCTACCAGCTGAGCAAAACGTCCGTACCCCGAACCTGCGCTGTCAATGGCATTGCATACCGGATTGAGGTAATAATTTCCCTGCCCGTTCTGATAAGGGAGATAATAGACCTTATTCCCCGCAATTTCCAGAATGCCGTACTCTCCGGTGGCATCGCCCATCAGATACGCAAATTCCGTGAGATTCTCCGGATCCTTTACCGGTGTCGAATACACGTCCAGCTCATTTTTTACATATTCGACCGCTTCTTTTACGGTCGCGCAGTTCTGGGCGATCAGATTCGGCAGCATATCCACTCTGGCTCTCGTTTTGCCGGGGTTTGTTCCGGTATTATAAAACGCTTCGCCCTTTTCCCGACCGTTCATCTCCACATAAAGTCCTTCCGAGTTAATCGCGTCTGTCGCCGTAAAGCCGAGCAGATTGATGAATTCCTTGTTCTTATAGCCCTCCGCCTTGAACTGCTCATAGGTATACAGATCGGGAGACAGAAAACGCAGAGAAAGCGTCTTATACTTACCGCAGGAGGTCGTGTAAATATACGCCGGATCACGGGAAACCTCCATATCATTGTTTCGCCCGATCAGCACCTCACCCGCGCTGTTTTTCTTAACACAGGCTGTGCAGAATCCACCCTCCATCGAGTCGGAAACGACCTGCGCATAGGACACCGCGGCTTCGATGTCAGCCGATTTGAAATCATCGAGCCAGATCAGATAGTCTCCCATGTCCGTAAAGCCGCTGCCGTTTTCAGAAGCATACGCTTCATGGATCATCCTGTAATTTCCGTCCGCGACGCCGTCATCTGCGCAGGCAGGCGAAACGACTAAAAAAGAGATTGCCACCACAGACAGAACGAGCATAGCCCAAAGCTTTTTCATTTTCGTTGTTTTCATGCTGATCCTTCCTTCCCAATTATATAATTAAATTATATCATCTTTTTCTTGATTTGTTTGGTGACAAATGGTGACAAATTATCGGGGGGGGGTAGTACCGACGATCTCGATCTTATCCATATCCAGCGCATAGCCGTCTGCAGATTTGATCAGTACCTCGTCCGCGTCATACTTGGCAAGCGTAGCGGTTAAATCTCCGATCAGCTGAAAGAAATAGTTGAGGTTCTTTTCAAGAAATCCAACGGGATGCTCAAACAGCTTGTCGCAAAGCGCCCCTTTCGACAGGGGCTTGCCGTTCGCCTTAATCAAAATCCGCATGAGGTCATTCGTTAGACTGCGGCGGAAGGCAATGGTTTCGCCGTTTTGATTCCTGAACGACCGTCCGTTCGCCGAAACATAAAGCAGCGGCTTGGTTCTGCTCTTTCCGATCAGATGGTCAAGCTCGTTCTGCACATCCTCGGCGTGGATCGGCTTCAGCAGATATCCGTCCGCGTGAAGCCGCATGGCGTCCAGAGCGTATTCGGAATAACCCGTGCAGAATATGATCGGCAGATACGGCGATTTTGTCCGCAGACGGCGGGCAATCTCCGTTCCGCTGATTCCGTGCAGCTCGATATCCAGAAACGCCACGTCAAAGCGGTGCGTTTCCGCCCATTCCAGAGCGTCGCTCTCCTCCTCGAAGGCATAGACCTCGTCAATATCCGGTGAGGCTTCCACCGCCTTCTTCAGAAGCGCAAGCATGATCGGTTCATCGTCAACGCAAAGCGCCGTCATAGGTCGTCTCCTTTCTTTTCTTGGGAATGCGGATTACT
>JAZRXB010000371.1:0-7049 GCA_045600005.1 Eubacteriales bacterium
GGCGCTTTGGGTTCGATCTGGAATTTTCTTACAATTCAAAAACAGTCAGCCCGTCCTCCATCGCCTTTCTGACCTTCGCCAGCGCCGCGACGGCTTCCTCTCTGGTCTGGTAGGACGCAATTCGATCCCAGCAGCTGATCCTCGTCTGGACCAGCAGAGACGTGCCGTCGACCCGAAGTCCGCCGTAGCATAAAAGCAGCTTCGATTTGTCCGGGCTCAATACCTTCATCTGCTGTCTCGGTCTCAGCACCGAGCCGTCGGGACACGCAAGTTCAAAGTGTGACAGACTTTCCGCCAGAGCTTCCGAAAGCGTGTCCTGCACGGCGCAGATCACCGCGTTTTCCACCTTTTCCTCCAACACATCTTCGATGCGGTCGGACATCTCGTCCATGAAATCGTCCATCATATCGTCAAAATCGATCTCGCTCATGATGAAACCTCCCGTTTTTCTGTAAATTATTCCGCTTTGATGAGGATCGGCAGCTCGTCGAGCTTCGCCGCGACCCTGATCGTTCTGCCGCCGTCGATCACTTCGCCGGTCGTGTAGACCTTCCACTTTCCGGCAGGAACGATCACGTCTCGCTCCGCCGCGCCCTTCGTGACGATCGGCGCGACCAGAATGTCGTCGCCCAGCATGAACTGGTCGATCACGCGCTCATAGCCCTGATGCGGGAAGACGTATTCCATGTAGCGGACCGCAGGTTCGTTGTTCGACGCCGCTTCGCGGACGAGCTTCATGATGACCGGCAGGAATCCCTCGCGGATCTTCATTAAGTTCAGCACATAGCCGTAGTACTCCTCGTTCAGCACGCGCCACGGAGCCGCCGAGAACTGGATCATCGGCATCAGGACCGCCGCCGCGCAGTAGCGGACGAACAGCTCCGGGTCAAACTTCGTCGAACCGGGCAGGAAGTCGGTGTACGCGCCGCCGCCCACCATGTCCGGGCAGCCGAACGCATAGCCGATAATGCCCTGCGCCAGCATATTCGGAACGAGCAGATTGATGCCGTGACCCGTCCATGCGTGGTTCTTGTCGTGCAGACGCTGAACGAGCGGCTTTCCTGCACACTTGAAGCAGGCGCGGTACTCGTTGTAGGGGTAGTTCAGACCGATCTTTGCCCACAGCTCGCATTGTTCGTTCGGCGTGACGTTCCCCGCCGTCTTGTCGTCGAGCGTGTAGAAATAGGAGTCGCCTGCGTCGAACTTGAAGCCGTCCACGCCGTAGGTGTTCGTCAAGAAGTCGCACTGTTCGCGGAACCAGTCGAAATCGACCGGGTTCGACAGATCAAGCACCGCCGAAACGCCGTTCCACCAGTCAACGTGGCGGACGTTCCCCGCCTTGTCGCGCACGAACGCCCCCTTCTTTTTCAGCGTGCGGAATTCGAGCGAATCGAGCGACACGAACGGGCAGATCCAGACCATGACCTTGAAGCCCCACTCATGCAGCGTATCCATCATCGCCTTCGGGTCGGGGAATTTCTTCCGGTCGAAATCCCAGCGTCCGTAGTAATTGCTCCACAGGTCGTCGATCACCACGACGCCCTTGGGCATATGGTTTTCGACGATCGTGCGGCAGTATTCGGTGATGTCCTTCTGATTCTGGTTGTAGATCAGCTCGATCCACGTGTTGTACTGCGGCTTCGAGAAGAATTCCTCCGGCGGGAGCTGTCCGTCTGCCGGGAAATGCATCCGTGCCGCCGCCCTGAACGCGCCGCGCAGATCGCCGAAGCCCTCGCAGAGCGTCACCGGCGTGAGGTTCGACGTCACGTCGATCTTTCCGTTTTCGATCTTCAGGTTGAAGCCGTCGTCGCCCCAGATAAAGCGCCCCATGTTCGACAGCAGGAGCGGCTGATACTGGTTGTTCGTGCGGACCGGCTGCATATTGAACGCGAACGACGAGCCGTCGAGCGGCATTTTGTCGCCGTCGTTGGAGGTCAGACCGTACCAGACCTCGTTTTCAAGCAGTGAAAAGGTCATGTGAGTTCTCCTTAAAAAGAATTGCAGAAAGGGGAGCGTTTCCGTTCCCCATTCTGCGTTTATCTGTTTATTCGCCGTAGTGGAAGCCCAGCTCGAGCGCCTTGGTGTTCTTCTCGATCAGAGCAGCCTTTGTGGGCGGGATGCTTGCGATCATGTAGCCGAGGAACTTGTCATACTCGAACAGACCGGTCAGCTTGAGGAGATAGCCGAGGATGATGACGTTTGCCATGCCTTCGAGCTTGTTCTCGGACGCGATCCCGGTCGCCGGGATCGGATACGCCTTGATGTCGTCGCGGTCAGCGTTCTTCGGGATCAGCGTGGAATCGAAGATCAGCATACCGCCGGGAACAATGCTCGGAACGAACTTGTCGAACGACGGAATGTTCATGGCGATCAGCAGGTCGGGCGTGACGACCAGCGGAGAACCGATCTCTTCATCGGAAATGATGACCGAGCAGTTCGCAGCGCCGCCGCGCATTTCGGGACCGTAGGACGGGAGCCACGAGACGTTCAGATCGGAGACCATCGCGGTCTTGGCGAGCTGTTTGCCCGCGAACAGGATGCCCTGTCCGCCGAAGCCCGCGAGAAGAATATTCATCGTCATATCAGTTGCCCTCCTTGGTCGAAGTCGGGTTGAGCAGCTTCACGTCGGTGTCCTTGTAGCATCCGAGCGGATAGAACGGCATCATGTCGGTCTTGACCCATTCGAGCGCTGCCTGAGGCGTCATGCCCCAGTTGGTCGGGCAGGTCGAAAGGACCTCGACGATGGACAGACCCTTCTTGTCGATCTGGTTCTGGAACGCTTTGAGAATGGCTTTCTTTGCGTTCCTGATGTTCGGAACGGTGTTGACCGCAACGCGCTCTGCGTAAGCTACGCCGTCAAGCGTCGAGAGCATTTCGCAGACGTGGATCGGCGAGCCCTGGATACGGCGGTCGCGTCCGTAAGGCGAGGTCGTCGTGACCTGTCCGGGCAGCGTGGTCGGAGCCATCTGACCGCCGGTCATGCCGTAAATACAGTTGTTGATGAAGATGATCGTGATGTTTTCGCCGCGTGCGCCGACGTGAACGGTCTCAGCGGTACCGATGGCAGCGAGGTCGCCGTCGCCCTGATAGGTGAAGACGATGTTGTCGGGATGGGTGCGCTTGACGCCGGTCGCAACGGCCGGAGCGCGTCCGTGTGCGGCTTCGATCATGTCGCACTCGAAATAGTTGTATGCGAAAACAGAGCATCCGACCGGCGCGATACCGACCGCCTTGTCGCAGAGATTCAGCTCGTCCAGCGCTTCCGCGACCAGACGGTGAACGATGCCGTGCGTGCAGCCCGGGCAGTAATGGAACGGGACGGGCGATAAGGACTTGGGTTTGTCAAATACTACCATCAGTTCAGACCTCCTGCGATTTTTTCGATCTCTGCCAGAACGTCAGCCGGCGCGGGGATGACGCCGCCGGTGCGTCCGAAGAAGGTGACGGGCTTCTTGCAGGAAGTCGCGACCTTCACGTCGTCGACCATCTGACCCATATTCAGCTCGACAACGAGGAAATGCTTCGCGGTGTCGGCGAGAGCGGCGAGCGGCTTCTTCGGGTACGGCCAGAGGGTGATCGGGCGAAGCAGACCGGCCTTGATGCCCTTTGCGCGGGCAGCGGTGATCGCGGTCTTGCAGATACGGGAGGTGATGCCGTAAGCGACGAGGATGATGTCCGCGTCGTCGCACTTGTACTCCTCGTACTTCGTTTCCTTCTCAGCGACCTCATCGTAACGGGCGTAGCGGGCGAGGATCGACTGCTCCAGCTCGTTCGGGTCCATGTAAAGGGAGTTGATGATGTTCTTCTTTCTCTTGCCGAAGGTGCCGTTGGTCGCCCAGGTCTTTTCGGGCAGCTCGCGCTTTGCTTTCAGCTCGAAGTCGACCGGCTCCATCATCTGACCGAGCGCGCCGTCGGCGAGGATCATGGCGGGCATACGGTAGAGGTCGGCAAGGTCGAACGCTTCCGCGGTCAGCTGAGCCATTTCCTGTACGGAGGACGGAGCCAATACGATGATCTGCTCGTCGCCGTGACCGTTTGCCTTGGTTGCCTGATAGTAGTCAGCCTGAGAGGGCTGGATGCCGCCCAGCCCCGGACCGCCGCGCTGTACGTTGACGATGACGCAGGGCAGGTCGCAGCCGACGATGTAGCTGATGCCTTCGCTCTTGAGCGAGATTCCGGGGGAGGAGGAGGAGGTGAGGCAGCGGGAACCGGAAGCAGCCGCGCCCATGATCATATTGATCGCCGAGATCTCGGATTCAGCCTGTAAGCACAGACCGCCGACCTTCGGCATACGCTTTGCCATGTATTCGGCAAGCTCGGTCTGAGGGGTGATCGGGTAGCCGAAGTAATGTAAGCAGCCGCTCTGGATGGCAGCCTCCGCAATGGCTTCGTTGCCCTTCATTAAGACTTTTTTAGCCATGATGTTTTCCTTTCTGTTAAACGTCCTTTTCGACCTTGATCACGACGTCGGGGCACATGGTCGCGCACATAGCGCAGGCGATGCACTTCTCGATTTCGGTCACACCGGCGGGATGATAGCCCTTTTTGTTGAGCTTGGACCGGTCAAGCGCAATGATCTTGCGCGGGCAGACGCCCACGCAGAGACCGCAGCCCTTGCAGAGGTCTTCGTTAAAGGTGACTCTGTTCATGATTCTACCTCCAAATAGATTTTCAGATTAGGGGACGCTCTGAAAATTCACAGAATCTGCGGAAAAACCGGACGCGATAACGCATTGCCGGGTCTTTCTTCTTCTCGAATGATCAGAGGTCTGGCGGACGTTTTTCCGCCTTAATAGTACGTCTTCGTCACGCTTTCCATGGTGAAAAGACGCTCGACCGGCACAAGACCGTCGGCGATCCGCTCCATGGCGGCGGTGCAGACGAGCGGCAGCCCGGCTTTCTTTGCGATGCGCTCCGCCCACGGAATGCTGTCAAGCACATCCGCTGCGGTCGTCTCAGCGCCGAGATTCGACGTGTTGACCAGTCCCGTCGCGTGAAGACGGGACGCCGCTTCGATCTCACGAAGCCCTTCGAGCGCGTCGTCCTCGTCCTCGGTGAGAGGACGGTAGCAGTTGAGTGTGCAGAGAAGCTCATAGCCGAGCGCTTCGAACCAATGCCCGTACATCCCGAGCGCGACCGCTCCGTTGTCGCCGCCCACGTCGAAGATCGTCAGGCGGTCGGATTCGGTCTCATATGCCTCGAACGCCGAAGCGACGTCCGGCGGCAGCGTCGGGATATCCACATTAGTGTTGGCAAATTCGGGGATGATACAGCGCACGCCGAGCGCTTCAAGCGCTTCCCGGTTGTCGGCGGCGCGGAAATAGGGATTCACGATATCGAGGTCGATCAGCGTGACCTTCCGACCGGCTCTCGCGGCTTTCATGGCGAGGTTGACGGCGAAATTGGTCTTGCCCGAGCCGAAATGCCCGGTGACGACGACGATCCGCGCGTTTTTTTCGATATTAACAGACATGATTTCCGATTCTTTCGGTTTATTATTGATATTCGGATGGATACCCTTCTATTATATCATAAAGCCGCCGAAAATGAAAGAACAAATTGTGAAGATTTCGAGACAAATATTTTATCAAGACTTGGTTATTTTACCCGTTTTTTCGGAAATACGGGAAAATTTCCGGCGAATCGCTTGATTCGGCGTTCCCTTTGTGGTATAATAACGGCAGTCTCTTAAGGCAATACCGCACAATTCACGGCTTTCGCCTTGATGGCACGCTTGCTTGCATCTTTCCCGTCATACTGTACAAATTTCGTCGGCATAGGAGGTACTATGTCCTCCTCAATTTGTTTCGTCTGACGGGAAATCTGACGGCGCAATCGCACCATCAGAACTGTGCGGTAATGCCTTAAAAATTCTGGCAGAAGGATCTTATGAATTCCCAGACAGCTTCAAGTTAATCCGCAAAAGAAAAGGAGTTATCATGTACACAAGATCGCAGATTTTCGACCAGCTCGCCGCCATGAACGCGCCGCGCGATAAGGTCGTGATGGCGCATACCTCTCTCCGCGCGGTCGGCGAGACCGAAGGGCGCGGCGAAGGCTTTCTCGACGCGCTGATCGAATATTTCACTGCGGACGGCGGCCTTCTCTGCATCCCGACGCACACCTATGCCTTCATGAAGCGCCCGGTCACGATGGAAATGACGTCCACCGAGATCTGCATCGGTACGCTTCCCTCGCTCGCACTCGCCCGTCCGGACGGGTTCCGCTCGCTTCACCCGACCCACTCGGTCAAGGTCTTCGGCGACCCGGTGAAAGCCCGCGCCTACGCCGCGTCTGACGACGATTCGGACACCTCCACCAAGCCGACCGGCTGCTTCGGCAGACTGTACGATGAGGACGGCTGCGTGCTGCTCATCGGCGTCGGACACAACCGCGACACCTATCTGCACTCGGTCGAGGAACGTCTCGACGTGCCGAACCGTCTGACCGAAGCGCTCCGTCCGGCGCGCATCCGCCTTGCAGACGGCAGCGTGATCGAGCGTCCGCTCCACTGTCATTCGGCGGTCGGCATCGGCGACGTCTCCGCGCGCTACCCGAAGTACGAGCCTGCGTTCCGGTATTACGGCGCGGTGACGGACGGCTTCCTCGGAGACGCGCCGACGCAGCTCTGCTCCGCGCGGAAGATGTACGACGTCGTAAAGCTCATCCGCGAACGTTCGGAAGGACGGGAGCTTCTCCTCGACTTCGACCCGCTCGACGAAGCGTTATGGATGCGCTGATGAAATCAACCTTGTTCAGCGTTTCCATATACAAAATAAGGCAGAAAACCTCCGACCGGCGGTCGGAGGTTTTCGTTTTCATAAAACGCCGAAGTCATATTGAATCAGTGTATCCTTAATCGAGGAAAGCGGCGTTTTCGCGGTGATTTACCCGCAGGACACGCCCGTCGGACAGTCTGATCGACTGCTCGTCCGCCGTGTTCGACAGAATAGTGACGACCGGCGCTTCCCGGTCGGCGGGAGAGATCAGATAACCGTAGGACGCGACCGCTCCGGCGGGATGCGTGACCGTCAGCGTGAACATCGGCT
>JAZRXB010000372.1:0-2539 GCA_045600005.1 Eubacteriales bacterium
CCTCGGTGGTGACGGTGAAGCCCTGCGGCACGGGCAGGCCGATGTTGGTCATCTCGGCGAGGTTCGCGCCCTTGCCGCCGAGAAGCTCGCGCATGGTTGCGTTGCCTTCGGTGAAAAGGTAGCAGTACTTAGTGCTCATTGGAATTTTCCTCCGTATATGAAATATTTCAGCACGGTTAATACAAGTGTTACCGTCCGGAAAACCGTACAGTAACCGCAGTTAATAGTATAGCACACTTCGGACGGAATTTCCAGTGTTTTAAGGAAATTTTTCAAAGATTTACGAAACTTTTCTTTTTTCATTCACAATTTGAGCCGACCGGCTCGGTTTTTGGGTGATTTTAACGGAATCCGTGAACGTTTTTCTGCCGGTGAAAAAATATTTTGCCGGAAACCCTTGCAAAACGGGGCGGGATGTGCTATAATTTAATGAAATGAACATCCGGCTCCGCGCGGCGGACGGGAAACGCTCCCGTTCGTCGGTTTTGCGCGTTCCGGGAGATTTCTGTTATTATTTCGGAGATTGACATGGCTGAACTCTTTGATCTGTTCAAAAAAATCGAAAAGGCGCCCGCCCTGCCGCTCGAGCCCGTCTCGTTTCTGCTGGTCGGACTGGGCAATCCGGGAAAGGACTACCTCTACACCCGCCACAACGCGGGCTTCATGACGGTCGATTTCATCTGCGATAAGTTAAGCGTCCGCGCCGACCGCGCGAAATTCAGCGCTCTTGTCGGCGAATGCGTCATCGCGGGAAAGCGCGGGCTGATCGTCAAGCCGCAGACCTACATGAACGATTCGGGCGAAGCGGTCCGCGACGCGGCGGCGTTCTACAAAATTCCGCCCGAGCGCGTGATCGTGATCTGCGACGACGTCAATCTTGATCCCGGAAAGCTCCGCGTCCGCCGGAAGGGAAGCGACGGCGGTCAGAAGGGACTGCGCTCGATCATCTACCACCTGAATTCCGACGCCTTTCCGCGCGTGCGCATGGGAGTCGGCGCGAAGCCTCACCCCGATTACGACCTCGCCGACTGGGTGCTGGGAAAGATGCCCGAAGCCGACCAGAAGGTCTTTTTCGACGCGATGGGGCGCGCCTTTGACGCGGTGAAGCTCATCGCCGCCGGAGACATCGACAAAGCCATGAACCTTTACAACTGACAGGAGGGCAACGTGCCAAGCATTCAGACCGATCCCAAAATCACCCTCATCGCCGAGTCGATCTGCCTTGAGAGAGAATTTGACGACATCAACAAAACCATCGCGTCCAGACGTCTCAGAAACACGTCTCAGAGCATCCATCCCTGCATCGTCAGCGGTCTTTCGGACGGCGCGCGGCTGATCTTCTACGCCGCGGTCATCCGTTCGGTGCGCGAACGCTTCGGGCTTCCCGCGCTGCTGATCGTGCCGGACGAGAAGGAGGGACTGCGGCTCTCGAACGGGCTGTCCGAGCTGGGCTTCAGACCGCTCTCCTACCCGCTGCGCGATTTTGTCTTCCATAATATCACGTCCTCGCACGAGTACGAGCATGAGAGGTTGAAGGCGCTCTCCGCCTTCATCACGCCCGACACGCCCTACGACTGCGTGATCGCCACGCCCGACGCCGCGCTCCAGTACACGATGCCGATCGCTTTTCTGCGGGAACACAGCGCTCTGATCGACACGTCGGAGCCCTGCGACCTCGAAGCGCTCGTCCGCCGTCTGGAAGAAAGCGGCTATTCGCGCGCAGAAATGGTCGACGGCGTGGGACAGTATTCGGTGCGCGGCGGCATCGTTGACATCTATCCGCCCTACGCCGAAAATCCCGTTCGCATGGAGCTGTTCGGCGACGAGATCGACCTTGCGGGACATTTCGACATCATGACGCAGCGCAAGATCGACTCGGTCGACCGCTTC
Organism: Eubacteriales bacterium; assembly: GCA_045600005.1. GTDB lineage: Bacteria > Bacillota > Clostridia > Oscillospirales > CAG-272 > Flemingiibacterium. Next base: position 1,891 of record JAZRXB010000372.1, read on the forward strand.
ACCGTCACGCCCGCCAGAGAGGTCGTCTGCCCGAAGGAGGTGCGGGAGGACATCCGCGCCGCTGTCGCCGCGCAGCTTAAAAAAGCGAAGGACGAGCGCGTGAAGGGCGAGCTTTCAGCCGAGCTGGAAGCGGTCGAATCGGGGCGCGAGCTGCCGTTCGCCGACAAATATCTTCCTTTAATATATAAAGAAAAAACGACGCTGCTCGACTACGCGGTCTTTGCTTCGACGATGGAGCGCGGCGGCGAAACGCTGACCTGTCCGCTCATTTTCGTGCAGGAGACGACGAACTGCGCCGAGCGCGTCAAGGCTTACGAATTCCACCTTTCGAGCGAGATCGAGGCTCTGCTCGAAAAGGCGGAGATCTCGCCGCGCTTCACCGATTACGCGCGGCACGGGGACTATTACGAAGCGATCCTCGACCGGTACGGCGCGCTGTACTGCGACACGTTCGGGACCGGTCACGCGGGGCAGCGTCTGTCCGGGCTGTATTCGTTCCACACGAAGCAGACGATCTCCTACGCCGACAAGTTCGAGCTGCTCTGCGAGGACCTGTCGAGCTACGCGGCAGGCGGCTACCGCTCGGTCGTGCTGTGCGAAAACGAAGTGACCGCGCGGGGGCTCGTGACCGAGCTGACCGAAAAGGGCG
>JAZRXB010000373.1:0-7712 GCA_045600005.1 Eubacteriales bacterium
GGAGGGGGGGGGGGGGGGGGGGGGGGGGGCTGCCGGGCCGCCGCGCCGACTCGGTTTCCAGTTTCCTTCATGAGATCATTTCACAAGGAACTTGTGGAAGACCTTCTTGCCCTTCTTGACCACGACGCCGTTCTTTAATGCTTCGCCGGAGACCACCACGTCAAAGCGTTCCACCTTCGCGTCGTCGAGCAGGACGCCGCCCTGCTGGATGAGACGCTTTGCCTCGCCCTTCGATGCGCACAGACCGCCCTTGACCAGCAGATCGGCAATGCCGATGCCGCCGTCGGTCAGGTCTGCTTCCGTAAGCTCGGTCGAAGGCATATCGCCGTCCGCGCCGCCCTGCGTAAAGAGAGCGCGCGCCGCGTTCTGCGCCTTTTCGGCTTCGGCTTCGCCGTGGACCATCTTGGTCAGCTCATACGCGAGGATCTCCTTCGCGGTGTTGAGCTGCGAGCCTTCCCATTTGTCCATCTCGTCGATCTGTTCGAGCGGGAGGAAGGTCAGCATACGGATGCACTTGAGAACGTCCGCGTCGCCGACGTTGCGCCAGTACTGGTAGAAATCGTAGGGAGAGGTCTTTTCCGCGTCGAGCCAGACGGCGTTTCCTGCGGTCTTGCCCATCTTCTTGCCGTTCGAGTCGGTGAGAAGCGTGATGGTCATCGCGTGAGCGTCCTTGCCGAGCTTCTTGCGGATCAGCTCCGTGCCGCCCAGCATATTCGACCACTGGTCGTCGCCGCCGAACTGCATATTGCAGCCGTATTTCTGGAACATGAAGTAGAAGTCGTAGGACTGCATGATCATGTAGTTGAATTCAAGGAACGAGAGTCCCTTCTCCATGCGCTGCCTGTAGCACTCGGCGCGCAGCATATTGTTGACCGAGAAGCACGCGCCGACCTCGCGCAGAAGCTCGACGTAATTGAGGTTCAGCAGCCAGTCCGCGTTGTTGACCATCATGGCCCTGCCTTCACCGAAGTCGATGAAGCGCTCCATCTGACGCTTGAAGCACTCGGCGTTGTGGTCGATCTGCTCCTTGGTGAGCATTTTGCGCATATCGGTGCGGCCGGACGGGTCGCCGATCATCGTGGTGCCGCCGCCGATCAGCGCGATCGGACGGTTGCCCGCCATCTGGAGACGCTTCATCAGCGTCAGCGCCATGAAGTGACCTGCCGTCAGGCTGTCCGCCGTGCAGTCGAAGCCGATGTAGAAGGTCGCCTTGCCGTTGTCGATCATATCGCGGATATGTTCTTCATCCGTTACCTGCGCGATCAGTCCGCGCGCTACGAGTTCGTCGTAAAGTGTCATGTTGTTCTCCTTTGTCTTTCCTGTCAGGATGTTGTTTTCGGTTTATGTTAAGCCGGGCGCTTCGACGCGGTGCGCGAGCATTTCCTCCGCCGACCGTCTGATCGTATCGGTGATGGTGATCCCGCCCATGATGCGCGAAAGCTCTCCGACTCTTCCGTCATGATCAAGAGGCAGAACGCTCGTTTCGGTCCTGCCGTTTTTTTCGCTCTTGGAAATTTTCAGATGAGTGTCCGCCAGCGCCGCGATCTGCGCGGAATGCGTGACGCACAGGACCTGTGCGCTTCCGCCGGCAGTCAGCGAGCGCAGCTTGATGCCGAGCTTTTCGGAGGTCTTGCCGGAAACGCCGGCATCCACCTCGTCGAAGATCATCGTTCCGGGCGCTTCCCGGTCCGCCAGCACGCTCTTCATCGCCAGCATGATGCGGGCAAGCTCGCCGCCCGACGCGATGCGCGAAAGCGGTCTTGCTTCCTCACCCTTGTTGGCAGCGATCAGGAATTCCACATTGTCTGCCCCGCTGCGGGCGTATTCAGCGCCCCCGTCGTTTTCGACGCGGCGCTTCATTCCGGTCCGGAACCGCACGCCGCTCATATCAAGGTAGGCAAGCTCGGCTTCGAGCTTCGCTTCCAGCGCCGCCGCCGCTTCGTTCCGGCGCTCGGACAGCTCATCAGCCTGCGCAGCCATGATCGGGAGCAGCTGATCCCGCTCGAAGATGCAGTCGTTCAGCGTCTCCTCGGAGGTCTCGATGCCGTTCAGCTCCTCCTTCGCGCGGGCGAGAAACGCCAGCACGTCGGGAACCGTGTCGCCGTATTTGCGTTCGAGCTTTGCGATCCCGTCAAGCCGCGTTTCGAGCTTATCGAGCGCGGCGGTCGGATCGGCGTCCGGCTCGTCGAGATAGGTCTGAACGGTCAGCGCGATATCCTCCAGCTCGTAGGTCATCGCGTCGAGCCGGACGGACAGCTCCTCTGCGTCCGGGACGACCGAAGCCAGCGCGTCGAGCGCCCGGATCGCGCGGCGCAGCTTATCCGCCGCCGCCGTGCCCTTGTCGTTCCGATAGAGCGCGCCGTAGACCGTACCGACCAGCTGATTGACCTTTTCGGCGTTCTGCAGTCTGGCGCGGCGCTTCATGAGAAGCTCCTCCTCCTCCGGTTTCAGCTTCGCCGATTCGATCTCGTCGATCTGATAGCGGAGGAATTCGGTGCGCTGCGCTTTTTCGCGCTCGCCGCGCGAAAGCTCGGCGATGCGGCGGTTCAGCTCGCAGTACCGGTCGTAGCTCGTCTCATACGCGGCAAGCTCCGCCGACAGACCCGCGAATTCGTCGAGCAGCCGGATATGGTTTTCCGGAGCCAGCAGCATCATGTTGTCATGCTGACCGTGTACCGCGATGAGACTTTTCATCGCTTCGCGCACGAGCGACACCGGGATGACCCGTCCGTTCACCCGCGCGGCGGCTTTGCCGGACGCGGTGATCGTGCGCTGCACCATCAGAAGCCCGTCCTCATCCGGCGCGAGTCCCACTGCGGCGAGACGTTTCACGCATTCGTCATCAAGCTCGCCGAAAACGGCGGAGACCGACGCGCTCTCCTCGCCGCTCCGGATGAGGTCGCGCGACGGTTTACCGCCCATCACCAGCCCGATGCTGTCGATGATGATCGATTTTCCCGCGCCGGTCTCGCCGGTCAGGACCGTGAAGCCGCTTGAAAAGTCGATGTCCGCCGTGCGGATGACGGCGATATTTTCAATATGAAGGGAACATAACATTCACAGTCCTCCTTCCGTATGCCGCATTTTTCACGAACGGCTCGTTCCGATGATCTGACGCAGCTCTGCGATCAGTCCGACCGCCGCTTCGTTCGAGCGCATGATAATAATGATGGTGTCGTCTCCCGCGACGCTTCCCACCACGTCGTCCCGTCCCATCGAATCGATCGCGGCGGCGGTTCCCGACGCCATGCCCGCGCAGGTCTTCACGACGACGATGTTGTTGGCGCTGTCCACGCCGAGCATCGTTTCGATCAGCAGATTGCGGAATTTCGTGCTGATGGCGGTTTCCTCGTGACGCGGAAGCGCGTATTTATATTTTCCGTCCAGTCCCGCGATCTTCACGAGCTTGAGTTCGCGGATATCTCTCGAAATGGTTGCCTGCGTGACCATATAGCCGCGCTTCTGGAGTAAAGACGACAGTTCCTCCTGCGTCTCGATCTCATTTTCACTGATGAGATTGATAATTTCGTTCTGACGGTTATATTTCATTCCTGCCTCCTGCTTTCCCTGTCAGGTGATTTCCGCCATCTTGCGGTGCATGACCTCATAAAATCCGCCGTCCTTCAGGCGGATGAAATCCGCTGTCATCGGACAGCGGCGGATCCGGACGCTCTCGCCATAGGCAAGCGTCACGGTCTCGCTTCCGTCCAGACACAGATAGAGCTTTTCCTCCCGTGCGCTGACGTTTTTCATCGTCAGCACCGAATCCGCCGAAAAGACGACCGGCGTCGCGTTCAGCGAGTGGGAACAGATCGGCGTGAGCATCATCGCCTCCATGCGCGGGTCGAGCACCGCGCCTCCCGCCGACAGGGAATACGCGGTCGAACCGGTCGGCGTCGAGGCGATCAGCCCGTCCGCCCGATAACGGCTCACCAGCTTGCCGTCGCAGTAAAGCTCGATCTCGACCAGCCGGAAGACCGACTCGCCCGCCAGCACCGCGTCGTTGAGCGCAAACGAGGTATGCTCACCGAACTCGGCGCTGAGCATCATGCGATGCTCGATCCGGAAACCGTCTTCGCAGAGCGCTTCAAGAAGCCCGATCTCGTCAAGCTCCAGCTCCGCCATGTATCCGACCCGTCCGAGGTTGATGCCGACCAGCGGAACGCCTTCCGGCGCGCATCGTCTCGCGCACCGCAAAATCGAGCCGTCTCCGCCCAGCACCACCATTGCGTCCGCTTCGCGGACCAGCCGGTCCGCCGGGACATAGGAAAGCGCATCCGCTTCCCTGCCCAGCGCCGTTTTCAGCGCCGTTTTCTGCGCTTCATCGGCAAGAAGTCTCGCGCGTTTTCCGAGAAACGCGGCGACGCGCGCCGTTCCGGCGAATCCCTCGTCCTTGTCGGCGTTGGGATATAATCCGATCGTTTTCAAATTTCAAGCCTGCCTTTATGTGTTGGGAAACCCCGAAAGCTCAGGGTTTCCGAAGAAAGTCCCGTATCCGGTTCATTCTTCTTTCTGCTTTTTCGGTGACTGCCTTATCACAGCGTCCGTGAAGACCACGCTCCGGATCCCGCCGTTCGTCACCGGCTCGAAGCCGTCCCGCACGGAAAAATCCGCCAGATACTCCCGGTTGCCGTCTCCGCCCGTGATCGGGGACGGAGCCAGTCCCCGGCAGAACAGCCCGTCGAGCCGCGCTTCGGCTATGACCCGCTCGATCGCTTCGACGTGCCGTTCGCGGTCCTTCACGATCCCGTTTTTGCCGACTCCCGCGCGTCCCGCTTCAAACTGAGGCTTGATGAGGGCGAAAAAGCGTCCTTCCGCGTTCAGGATCCGCCGCACGGCGGGCAGGATCAGCGTCAGCGAGATGAACGACACGTCGCACACGCAGACGCCGCACGTACCGCCGATGTCCTCCGGCGTCAGATACCGGGCGTTCATGCCCTCGAAGGAGGTCACGCGGGGATCGCTTTCCAGCGACGGGTCGAGCTGGGAACGTCCCACGTCGACCGCGCGTACCTTCGCCGCGCCGTGCTTCAGCAGACAGTCGGTGAAGCCGCCGGTCGAAGCGCCGATATCCACGGCGTCCGCTCCGCTCACATCGGCGCCGAAGACTTCGAGCGCCCTCTCCAGCTTCAGTCCGCCCCGGCTGACGTAGCGGAGAAGCTCGCCGGTCAGACAGATCTCGCCGGGATTCGTTTCGTCGATTTCCAAAGACGGCTTTGCGACCGTCCTTCCGTCGAGCAGGATCTGCCCGCCCGCGATCAGTTTCTGCGCCGTTTCGCGGCTTTTCACAAGACCGCTCGCGGCAAGATATCGGTCGATCCTCATAAACTCAGAAGATCGGGATCAGGAACGGGATCACAATGCCGAGCGCCGCTCCGACGAGGACCTGCAAAGGCGTGTGACCGATCAGTTCCTTGAGATTCCTGTCAAGATACTTCTTTTCGCCGATGGAAATGTCCCGCACGATGCGGTTGAGCAGCTTGGCCTGCTCGCCCGCCGCGCGCCGGACGCCCGCCGCGTCGTACATGACGATGAACGCCATGACGAACGCCAGCGCGAACATCGACGATTTCGTCCCGTCGGTCCTGCCGACCGAGGTCACGACGGCGCAGACCGTCGCGGAATGAGAGCTTGGCATCCCGCCCGACGCCATGATAAGGGAAAAATCAAAGCCGTGGTTCCGGATGAAGTACAGTAAGCATTTGATCAGCTGCGCGCCGAACCAGCCGGTGAACGCGCAGACCAGAATATAATTTGTAAAAAAACCGATTACATGATTCATTGTTTAATCCATGTCTTTCTCTGCCGGGTCTAACGGTCACGAGCCAGAAGCCACTCCGCCAGCGCCGTCAGGGTCTCCGAACCGTCAAAAGCGGCGATCGCTTTTACGGCGTCTTCGGTCAGCTGTGCGGCGCAGCGTCTTGCTTCGTCGACCGTCATGTAACTGAGATATGTTGTTTTTCCGCTTTCGGCATCGCTTCCGATCGGCTTGCCGAGCGAACCCTCGTCGCCCACCGCGTCGAGAATGTCGTCCGTCACCTGAAAGGCGCGTCCGACGCCCATTGCATAGGTCTCCGCCGCCGTCCGCAGTCCGTCCGGGACCGTTCCGTCCGGCCGTCCGCACAGACAGCCGAGCAGCACCGCGCAGCGGATGAGCTGACCTGTTTTGAGAGACTGCAATTTTCCGAGCATCGGCAGTCCGAAGCACTCGTTCTCGCCTTTCAGGTCAAGCACCTGTCCGCCGACCATGCCGTCCGCTCCCGCACAGGACGAGAGCAGTCCGACCGCCTGACAGCGGGTCAGCGGGGAGACGGCCTCGTTCCGCACCGCCGTACCGAACGCTTCGGTCAGCAGAGCGTCGCCCGCCAGCACCGCGTTCGCTTCGCCGAACACCTTGTGCGAGGTCGGTCTGCCGCGACGCAGATCGTCGTCGTCCATGCAGGGCAGATCGTCGTGGATCAGCGAATAGGTGTGGATCATTTCGAGCGCGCAGGCGAAAGGCATCGCGCGCTTTTCCGCTTCGTCCTCGTCCTCTCCCGCGCACCTTGCCGCAAGGCGGGCGAATTCGAGCGTCAGAAAGGGTCTGAGCCGTTTTCCTCCGCCGAGCAGACTGTACCGCATCGCGTCATGGATCAGACCGTAATCCGGATCGTTTCCCGACACGAGCGTTTTCAGCTCGTCCTCCACCGCGGCGGCGCGGCGGGCGAGCAGTTCTTCCGTTTTCATAGACTTATTCCTTCGGAGCGGTGAAATCCCGCTCGGTCATCTTTCCGCCCTCGTCCGCCAGAATGCGGACGCGCTGTTCCGCGTCGTCGAGCTTTCCCGTGCAGAGCCGCACGAGCGAAACGCCCTCTTCAAACAGCGCCAGCGACTGATCGAGCGGAGCTTCTCCGCCGTCCAGCGTGCGCACGATCTCTTCCAGTCTTGCCAGAGCCGCCTCAAAGGTCAGTTCCGTTTTCTCCTGTTCCATCTGATTCTCCTGTTTATCTTTCGGTTTTCTCTGAAATTCAGAATTCATAAAACTGCGGAAAAATCATACGCAATGCCCGCAGCTCCGGGAATTATTCTTCTTCCGAAGCATTCAGAGACTGCCCTTTGCCGTTCTCCGCCGTATCGACGCGGAGCGCTTCGCCGGTGATCGTCCCGTCCGCCGTTTTCACGGTGAACCGGTCGCCGGGCGAGAGCTGAGAAGCGCTTCTCAGCACGTTCCCCGCCTCGTCGAACACCGCCGCATACCCGCGCGACAGCACCGCAAGCGGATTCAGCGCGTTCAGCGCCGCCGTTTTCGTTTCAAGCCGTCCGCGCTTTCCGGCAAGCGTCAGCTTCATGTTCTTTTCCAGCGCGTCGTCGAGAGACGCGACGAGCATCCGCCGGTCGTCGATGAAATTCATCGGCGAAGCGAGCGCACGGCTCGACGCAAGCATCGTCAGTCTCTCCCGTTCGCGTTTCAGCTTTTTACCGAGCGACAGCTCCATGCGCGGCACGACGTTTCCGAATTTCCGTTTCAGCTCCGCCGTGTCCGGCACGACAAGCTCTGCGGCAGCCGAAGGAGTCGGCGCGCGCAGGTCCGCCGCGAAATCGCAGATGGTGAAATCGGTCTCGTGCCCGACGGCGGAGATCACGGGGATAACGGGAGCGGCGATCTCACGGGCAAGCGCCTCGTCGTTGAACGCCCAGAGGTCTTCGAGCGATCCGCCGCCCCGCCCGGGAAT
>JAZRXB010000374.1:0-4750 GCA_045600005.1 Eubacteriales bacterium
GAGCATTACGAGGACTGCCCGTGGCGCGAGCAGTCGAACTACACGCTCGATTCGCGCAATCAGATGCTCTGCGGCTACTATGCGTTCGGCGAGACCGAAATGCCGCGCTCGGCGCTTCGGCTGATCGGCGACTCGATGCGCGATTTCGGGCTTCTGTCGATCACCGCGCCGACGATGACCGATCTGTGCATCCCGTCCTTCTCAACGATGTACTTCATCCAGATGGACGAATATATCCGTTACAGCCATGACGTCACGCTCGCCGACGAGCTTTACCCGCTGCTCGAACGGCTGATGGCGACCTTCACCGACCGCCGCAGCGCCGACGGACTCGTGCCGAGCTTCTCCGGCTCGAAGCGCTACTGGAATTTCTACGAATGGGCGCCCACGCTTCAGGGCGGACTTGGCAGAAGCTCGGACGAGCTGTACGAAGCGGCTCTGAACGCGATGCTCTCGCTGGCTGTCAGCGCCTTCGCGTCGATCTGCCGCGCGCTCGGAAAGAACGGCCGCGCCGCTGAGCTTGACGCTCTGCGTGAAACGCTGAACGCGGCGATCGCGCGCCGGTTCTTCGACGAGGACAGTAAACTGTTCGTCACCTTTGCGGGCGCGAAGCCGCCGTATTCGGTGCTTGTCAATTCGCTCTGCCTGCTCTGCGGCGCGGCGGACGGGCTCGATCAGACCGAGGTCCTGCGTATCCTCGCCTGCAACGGAACGGACGTGTCCGGGAAACCGCTCGAAGGCGTCATTCCGAACACGCTGTCGATGAACTCCTTCCGTTTCGACGCGCTGCTTCGCGCGGACTATGAAAAATACCGCCCGGTCATCCTCGATGAGATCGACCGCGACTATCTCAAAATGCTGCGCGCCGGCGCAACATCGTTCTGGGAGACCATCAGGGGCGAGGAGGACTTTAACGAAGCGGGCAGTCTCTGCCACGGCTGGTCGGCGCTTCCGATTTATTATTACGAGATTCTGAATGCCTGAAAAATGACGGGCTGAACGGTCAGACAATGCCGTTCAGCCCGATTTTTTCTGAATTTTGACCGGATTCAGAATATTTTTCTGTTTCCGGCGTCTGTCTTCGCTGTTTTTTCACAGTTTATTCCGATTTTCGCCACAATATGACAAAAAGTTCTTGACAAGCATGTTGATTTATGATATACTGAATCATGTAATCTTATATCAACGGAGGCAAGTATGGATACTCTTCTTAAGATCGTGCAGACGATCAACTCCTACCTCTCCGACTATGTGCTGATCATCCTTCTGATCGGCGCGGGCTTATTCTTCTCCATCAAGACCGGCTTCGTCCAGATCCGGTGCTTCGGCGAAGGTATGCGCAGAATGTTCGGAGGTTTCAATCTGAACGGCAAAAAGCACGCAAGCGGCATGAGCTCCTTCCAGGCGCTCTCCACCGCGATCGCGGCGCAGGTCGGTACCGGCAACATCGTCGGCGCGTCCGGCGCGATCCTCGCCGGAGGTCCCGGCGCGATCTTCTGGATGTGGGTCATCGCCTTCTTCGGCATGGCTACCATCTACGCCGAGGCAGTCCTCGCGCAGGAGACCCGTGTAAAGAAGGAAGACGGCAGCATCGCCGGCGGTCCTATCTACTACATCAAGCGCGCGTATAAGGGCGGCTTCGCAAAGTTCTTAACCGTCTTCTTCGCCATTTCCGCCATCATCGCGCTGGGCGTCATCGGTCCGATGGTCCAGTCCAACTCGATCGGTTCCACCTTTGAGACCGCGTTCGGCGTCCCGGCATGGGTCATCGGTATCGTCGTTGCAGTTCTCGCGGGCGTCATCTTCATCGGCGGCGTCAAGATCCTCGCCTCCGTCACCGAAAAGCTCGTCCCGATCATGGCGATCCTCTACCTCATCGGCGGTCTCGTCGTCATCATCGGCAGGATCACCTACATCCCCGAAGCGATCGGCATGATCTTCAAGTATGCGTTCCAGCCGCAGGCGATCATCGGCGGCGGCGTCGGCTACGCGATCAAGACCGCTGTTTCGCAGGGCGCAAAGCGCGGTCTGTTCTCGAATGAAGCCGGTATGGGTTCCACCCCGCACGCACACGCACTGGCTAACGTCGAAAAGCCGCACGATCAGGGCGTCGTCGCTATGGTCGGCGTGTTCATCGACACGTTCGTCGTCCTTACCTTTACCGCGATCGTCGTCATCTCCACGCTCTACGCCGGAAACGGTCCGCTCTCCGTCGTCGACGGCGCGGCAGCAGCCGGCATCGACAAGACCAACATGGCGCAACTCGCGTTCGGTATGGTCTTCGGCGACAGCATCGGCAGCGCGTTTGTTGCGATCTGTCTGCTGTTCTTCGCGTTCTCCACGATCCTCGGCTGGAACCTGTTCGCCAAGATCAACGCGGAAGCACTGTTCGGCAAGGTCGGCGGCATCGTCCTCTCGGTCGTTGCGATCATCACGACCTTCCTCGGCACGATCTGGTCCAACGATCTCGTCTGGGAACTCCAGGATATGTTTGACCAGCTGATCGTTCTCCCCAACGTCATCGCACTCATCCCGCTCGGCGGTCTGGTCGTAGCGGCTTCCAAGACCGGTGAAAAGAAGGAAAAGAAAGAAAAGGACAAGAAATAATCCGCAAGCACAGGAAAAAGCCTGCCGTAAGGCAGGCTTTTTCCTGTGTCGTCACCTTTTTGCTTCGCCGACCAGCTGTCTGACCCAGTTGCCCTTTTTGAGGTACAGCAGACCAAACGCCGCTTTTAACGCTTCGGTCGCCTGACACAGAGCGAACATCAGGTGAATGCTCATCCCCGTGAAGTACGCCAGCGACAGCGAGACCGGCATCACGATCACCCACATGAAGACCGAATCGAGCAGGATCGTCACCATGACCTGTCCGCCCGAACGGATCGTGAAATACGCCGAATTTGCAATGGCGGCGAACGGCATCGTCACGGCGTACACGATGATCATGTAGGTCGCCAGCCCGCGCACCTCCGCGGTGGTCATGTAGATCATCGGGAAGAACGGCGAAACAACGATCAGCAGAAGTCCCATCCCGACCGCCGCCGCGATGGAGAACGCCATCATCTTCCGCGCCGCGTCCTTCGCTTCGTCCAGTTTTCCTCCGCCGAGCAGATTGCCGACGATGATCGACACCGAAATGCCGAGCGCCATGTATACGACGTTGAACAGATTCGTGATGGTCGACGAGATGTTCTGCGCCGCCACAACATCAAGTCCGCGCGTCGAGTAGCACTGGTTGCGCATCGTGACCGCCACCGACCAGAAAAATTCGTTGAACATCAGCGGCAGACCCTTTATCACGATCTGCTTTAACAGCCCGCCCGGCACATAGAGCGACCGATACGCGCCGACGACGAACCGCGAACGGTCGCCCCGATGCCGCGCCGTCCAGATGAGTAAGATCGCCAGCTCGACGAATCTCGACAGCACCGTAGCGACCGCCGCGCCGACCACGCCGAGCTTCGGGAATCCGAAATTGCCGAAGATCAGCAGGAAATTTCCGACGAAGTTGGTCGCCACCGCCGCGATGCTCGCGGTCATCGGCACGACCGTCTCGCCGGTCTCGCGCAGCGTCGAAGCATACGCCTGCGAAACGCCGTAGGGCAGCAGTCCGAACAGCATGACGGTCAGGTACGCGCTTCCCTGCGCCATCGTTTCGGTGAGGTCGCCCTCCATACTGCCGTCGTGCAGGAACAGATTGATGAACTGCCCGCCGAACAGCGCGAACGCCGCAATGCCGAGCAGTCCCGCCGCCGAACAGATCATCATCTTGAGCCGGAACGTGTACCGCACGCCCTCGTTGTCGCCCAGACCGTGATACTGCGCCGTAAAAATGCCCGCCGCCGAGATCGCGCCGAAGATCAGCAGATTGAAAATGAACATGAACTGGTTGACGATCGAAACGCCCGACATGGCTTCGGTCGACAGCCGCCCGACCATGATGTTGTCGAGCAGATTGACAAAATTCGTGATGCCGTTCTGCACCATGATCGGGATCGCGACAGCAAGGACCTTCCGATAGAACGCCTTGTCGCCGATGTACCGGGAATTCATAAAAACCACCTTCTCAATGGCAAATCGGCGACCCGTCGGAAACCCGACGGGCCGTTTCCGTTTTGCGGTACGGGGATCACGTCACCACGGTCTGACCGTCGCGGAAAGCTCGCTGACGTGTTCGACGCCGTTCGCTTCCATGAACGCGGCAAGCCCGTCCATGATCTCAAGCGGCAGCTTGGGATCAGCGAACATCGCCGTACCGACGCCGACCGCGTCCGCGCCCGCGATGAGCATTTCGATCGCATCTTCCGCCGACGCGATGCCGCCCATGCCGATGATCGGCAGGCTGACCGCGTTCCGTACCTGCCAGACCATCCGCAGAGCGACCGGGAAGACCGCCGGACCGGACAGTCCGCCGACGTTGTTGTGTAAGATCGGACGGCGGGTCCTGATGTCGATCCTCATGCCGAGCAGCGTGTTGATCAGGCTGAGCGCGTTCGCGCCGCCGGACTCCGCCGCGCGCGCCATTTCGGTGATGTCGGTGACGTTCGGCGACAGCTTGACGATCAGCGGCTTTTTCGAGTAGCGCTTGACCGAGCCGGTGATCTCCGCCACCGTCTTTGCGTTCGTGCCGAACGCGACGCCGCCTTCCTTCACGTTCGGGCAGGAAATGTTCATTTCAATAAAATCGACGTCGGTCTCGGAGAGGATTTCCGCCATTTTGCAGTAGTCGGCGATGGTCGAACCCGAAATG
>JAZRXB010000375.1:0-2959 GCA_045600005.1 Eubacteriales bacterium
GCTGACCTTTTTTGTGTGAAAAAACGTCAAAAGCACTTGAAAAAGAGTCCGGAATGTGATATAATAGACCATAAATGAAATTTCTGCTTTGAAGGAGCCAACTCACATGAAATTAGGTATCGTAGGTCTGCCGAACGTCGGCAAGAGCACGCTTTTCAACGCGATCACCAACGCGGGCGCGGAGTCCGCGAACTACCCGTTCTGCACCATCGACCCCAACGTCGGCGTCGTAGCCGTGCCGGATCACCGGCTCGACGTGCTTGCCGAAATGTATCACCCCGAAAAGTACACGCCCGCCGTCATCGAATTCGTCGATATCGCGGGTCTGGTCAAGGGCGCGTCCAAGGGCGAGGGTCTCGGAAACAAATTCCTGTCCCACATCCGCGAATGCGACGCGGTCATTCACGTCGTCCGCTGCTTCGAGGACTCGAACATCATCCACGTCGACGGCTCGGTCGACCCGATGCGCGACCTTGAAACGATCAATATGGAGCTGATCTTCTCCGATCTCGAAATGCTCGAACGCCGCATGGACCGCACACGCAAGGCGATCAAGGGCGACAAGACGCTCGAAGCTGAGCTTGCGCTGCTCGAACGGGTCTACGCCGCTCTGTCCGACGGCAGAAACGCCCGCTCGCTCGATTTCACCGACGACGAGCGCGTCATTCTGAACGACTGTATGCTTCTGTCGATGAAGCCGGTCATCTACGCCGCGAACATCGCCGAGGACGAGATCGGCAGCGACCTTTCCGACAACGAGGGCTATCAGAAGCTCGCCGCGTATGCCGCAGCCGAAAACGCGCAGAACATGCCGATCTGCGCCGGCATCGAAGCCGAGATCGCTCAGCTCGAAGGCGACGAAAAGAAGGAATTCTTAGCCGATCTGGGCATCGAGGAGAGCGGTCTCGACCGTCTCATCAAGGCGTCCTACACGCTGCTCGGTCTCATCAGCTACCTGACCGCCGGTCAGAAGGAGGTCCGCGCGTGGACCATCACGAAGGGGACGAAGGCTCCTCAGGCAGCCGGAAAGATCCACTCCGACTTCGAGCGCGGCTTCATCCGCGCAGAGGTCATCGCGTTCGACGATCTGGTCGCCTGCGGCACGATGGCGGCGGCGAAGGAGAAGGGGCTGATCCGCTCCGAGGGCAAGGATTACGTCATGCGCGACGGTGATATCGTCGAGTTCCGCTTCAACGTCTGATCTTCAGGGTACGCTGATCATATGTTCAGCGTTTCCCAAAAGCGCCCCGCTGCCGGGAAACCCGGCGGCGGCGCGCTTTTTCTGCACGGACGGTTCGTTTTCTCAGCCGATAGAAGGACTTCACGTTGAGATAAAACGAAAATATGAAATATTTTCACAAATTCTGTGAAAACCCTTGCATTTTGAAGAAAAATGTGTTATATTTGTTTTGGAGAAAAACATTCTCCGAGTTCGCACTTTGCAGGAGGTTCCACTATGTTAATGAAAGCACCGAACGCATTGATTTCCGAAATTTCCGAAAAAGCCGACCGTCTGCGCGCCGAGATCCTCGCGGCGAGCCACGAGATCCCCGTCGGGAAGAACGTTTACTATGTTTCCCCAAACGGCGACGACGCCGCGGATGGACGTTCCCCCGAAACGGCATGGAAGACGACCGACGCACTTTCCGCTCACACGTTCGAGCCGGGCAGTGAGATCCTGTTTGAATGCGGCGGACTGTGGCGCGGCAGCTTCATCGCGCCGGCGGGCGTGACGATCTCCTCTTGGGGAAAAGGCGAAAAACCGCGCTTTTACGGTAACCTCTGGGACGGCGCGAAGGAGGGCGCGTGGGACGAAGTGAAGCCCGGCGTCTGGCGCTACGACCGGAAAATGCCGGAGGACTGCGGCAGCATCGTCATGGACGGCGGCGCGTATCACGCGGTCAAGCTCGTCGTCAACTACGCGGGCGAAACGCCGGTCGACAACATCACGAAGGAACCCTTCCTCGGGCTTGACAGCCTGAAAAACGACCTCACGTTCTGGCACGATCTGGGCGGACCGGTCGCGTCGAATCCGGAGGGCGGGTATATCTACCTCTGCTCGAAGTCGGGAAATCCTGCAGAGCGCTTCGGCGAGATCGAATTCCTGCCGCGCCGCAACGTCATCCGCGTCGGCGGAGACGGCATCACGTTCGACAACATCTGCGTCATGTACGGCGGCGCGCACGGCATCGGCAGCGGCACGACGAAGGATCTCACCGTGAAAAACTGCGTATTCGGCTGGATCGGCGGCGGGATGCAGTTCTACCGCGACGGCCGTCCGACCCGTTTCGGCAACGGCGTGGAGATCTACGGCGGCTGTGAAAACTACACGATCGACCACTGCTACGTCTATCAGGTCTACGACGCGGGCGTCACGCACCAGCTCTCGTCGGGCGGCGCGAACGGCTGCATCATGAAGCACGTGCGCTACACGAACAATCTGATCGAATACTGCACCTACAACATCGAATATTTCCTCGGAAAGTCCTCCGACCCGAACGCGGTGCGCGAGATGAGCGACATCGAGATCCGCGGCAACATCCTGCGCTACGCCGGTTTCGGCTGGGGCGACGAGCGCCCGGACAAGAGCGCCGCTTCGCACATCAAGGGCTGGGACGCCGAAAACAAGCTCGCCGACGGGCATTACGTCGTCGAGGACAATATTCTGGCCTGCTCGCGCTACATGATGATCCACTGCGGCACGGGCGACGACGCATGGAACCCGGTCTTCCGCGGCAACACGTTCGTTCAGTACGCAGGCGGCGACCTCGGACGCTTCGGTCAGTCGCCGACGCGCCTGCTGCCCTACATCTACCAGAGCTTCATCCGCGAGGAGCTGGAGGGCAACGAGTATTATCTGATCGACAATGACTGATTTCACGGAATTTTCCGATTTCGCGGGCTTTCTCGACGCGCTGCGCAGAGCGGGCTTCTCGATGGGCGGCGGGAACGCGAAGGG
>JAZRXB010000376.1:0-2058 GCA_045600005.1 Eubacteriales bacterium
AACAGACGCTTCGGCTTCGAGCAGATCAGCGCCGTGTCGCAGATCACCGACGAGACCGGGCGGTCGCAGCAGAGCGTTCCGACCGTCCGCCCGCCGTCGTCATAGAGGACGCTGAGCGACGAGACTGCCGCGCAGGTCGCGCTCGACGTGGGAAGGTTGACGACCGGAAGCGACGCGAGGTGCGCCGCGAGCTTGGCGAGGTCCATGATCCGTCCGCCGCCGACGCCGACGATCACGTCGAAGCCGTCCGCAGCTTCATCGAGCAGAGCGTTCGCGGCGTTCACCGAGCAGGGACCGCTCCGCGTGACGAAGCCCGCGCATAATCCGGCTTCCGAAAAGCTCTGACAGAGCGCGTCTTTGGTCAGCGAAAGCGCGGTCGGACCGCCGATCACGAGCGGACGCTTCCCGTACCGCGAAGTCTCGCGCCCGGCTTCGAGCCGAAGCCCTTCGCAGGGAACGTTGCTCTGCGTCTGAACGAAGCGTCCGCCGAACTGCCAGAGCGGGGAACCGCCGGGACTCATCACGGAACGGTCGATCGCGTCTTGCGGGACGGTTCGCCGTTCCCGCGATGGGAACGGCGAACGGTTCACAGCCGCGCCGTTTTCAGCCGGAACGTCCGCAGACGAGCGGTTTTCAGCCGAAACGTCCGCAGACGAGCCGTTTTCAGCCGGAACGTTCGCGGACGAGCGGTTTTCAGCCGGAACGTTCGCGGACGAGCGGTTCACAGCCGGAACGTTCGCAGACGAGCGGTTTTCAGCCGGAACGTCCGCTGACGAGTGGTTTTCAGCCGGAACGTCCGCAGACGAGCGGTTTTCAGCCGGAATATTCGCAGACGAGCGGTTTTCAGCCGGAACGTTCGCATTCGAGCCGCCGTCGGGCGGGCTGAAACGCTCGCTCATGACAGGCGCGGCAGGCTTTCAAACGTGATCTGTCCGCCGCAGCGACCGTTTTTCGCAAATTCTTCGTATTCGTCGAGGCACCAGTCCGCCATGTGCGTAACCTCGGTCCCGATCGCGCCCGCGATGTGCGGGGTCAGCAGGATGTTTTTCGTCTTCGTGATCGGCGAATCCTTCACCGGCGGTTCGGGGAAGGTCACGTCGAGCAGAGCCGTCAGGTCGGGACGCGACGCGAAGACCCCGCACAGCTCGTCCTCCTTCACCGTCGCGCCGCGCCCGGTGTTGACGAAGGTCGCGCCCGGCTTCATCGAAGCGAACAGCTTTCCGCCGAGCATTCCCTCGGTTTCGGGCGTGTTCGGCGCGTGATTGGTCACGATATCCGCTTCGGCGAACATCTTTTCGAGCGTGACCTGCTCCGCGCCGAGATCCTCGTGCAGATAGGGGTCGTACACCAGCACGCGATGACCTTCGGCGAGCAGCATTCTGATCATCAGCCGCCCGATGTTGCCCGCGCCGATGACGCCGACCGTCATCTGATGGCTGCCGTGCGCCGAAACGGTCCCGGGCAGTCCGAGCAGCTTCCGGTAATAGTTCTTGCCGGACAGGAAAATTTCGCTCATCGCAAAGCGGGCGACGAATTCGCCGTTGGCAAAGGCGGCGGGAACGACCGCCGCGCCGCGCTTTAAGTAGGGCTCGGCGAAGGTTTTGACCGAGCTTGCCGCGTAGAAGATCACGCGCAGCTTTTTCATGCGGTCGATCAGTTCTTCGGGCAGGACGGGCATTCCCCACGTGGAGAAGATGATCTCGACCTTTTCGAGAAGGTCTGAGTGTTCGGCGGCGTTCTTTTCGCTGACGATCACGTCGGACAGGTCGGTGAGCGAAGCGGCGCGCGCCGTCTGCTCCCCGCGCCAGACGCGGCGGAGCGTGGCTTCGTCATTGCAGAAGAATGCGGATACAGGTTTCATGATGACCTCTTTTCTGACCTTCGGAAAGCAGTGAAGCGTTTCCGAAAGCCGTGTTAATGAAGGGAAACGGGGCGCGGGGAACCCGCGCCCCATGTGTTTAATTGTCGAAGAAGGTTTTGTTGAAGCTCTCGACAAAGGCTTTTGCCGTCGATTCTCTGGAGGCGTAGTACGACGCGAAATCTCTCGTCGGAACGTTG
>JAZRXB010000377.1:0-2980 GCA_045600005.1 Eubacteriales bacterium
GTCTTCCTAAGACCGCTTGGCCTCCGACTTGCTCAGCGAACAGACGGAGGGGAGATCTCTCACCGTGCGGACGAAACGTGCGGTCGGCGGGCTTACCTGCCTGAGCGCCAGCACGGAAGCGGAGGTCTCCTCTGACGGCGGGAGCCTGACGGTCTCGCTCCCGGACAAGGCGGCGTATGCGTTCTATCGTTTCGACTGGGCAAAATAAAGTCTGGCGGCGGCGGGTATCATCCTTCGCAAACGGCGGCGGGTATTGCTGCCCGCCGCCGGGATTTTTTATAGCGGCGCGGACGGGCATCAAAGCCCGCAATTTTTTTTTTGTTTTTTTCCAAAAAGGGCTTGACAAATATATCAGACGGTGATATAATGATAACCGATATAACGGAAGACGATATAACGCAAGATGATATAACGGAAGGCAATATAAGAAAGCGGGGTGTTCAAAATGAATGAAAGCTATGCGCTCACCGAAGCGGTATACTACATTCTGCTGTCGCTGTGGAATCCGCGCCACGGCTACGGGATCATGCAGGAAGCGGAGAGACTGTCCGGCGGCAGGGTGCGGCTGGCGGCGGGAACCCTGTACGGAGCGCTCAATAATCTGCTTGGCAAGGGCTACATTGAGGCGGTTCCCGGAAGCGACGACAGCCGGCGAAAGGATTACGCGCTGACCGACGCGGGCAGACAGGCGCTGATCGCGGAATATGAGCGTCTGCGCCAGCTCGTGGCGAACGGAGAAGAGGTTTTCGGAGGTAAAGATCATGAATGAAAGGTTTTCGGAGGTAAAGATCATGAATGAAAGAAAAAAGGTCGTCCGCTGGTGGTGGGTATGGGACTTCGAGAAAGAGGAAAGATGGCTCAACAATATGGCGGCGGACGGATGGGTGCTGGACGGCGTGGGCTTCTGTACGTACTATTTCGTGCCGTGCAGGCCGGGCGAGTATATCATCAGGCAGGAAATGCGGGACCCGGACGAGGAATATGCGCGCTTCATGGCGGAAATGGGCGCGGAGGAGGTCGGACGGTTCATGAACTGGCACTATTTCCGCAGAAAGTCGGAGCTTGGCGCGTTTGACCTGTATTCGGATATCGACTCAAGGCTCGGGCATCTGAACCGGATCGCGCGGGCGTTAAGGATCCTCGGCATTGCCAATATCGTGATCGGCGTCGGAAACACCCTCGCTCTGCGAAACGCGATCCCCCTGATCAATCTTCTGTGCGGATGCCTTGTGATGTACGGGCTCGGCCGGATCGACGGCAAAGCCGACGAGCTGAAAAACGAGCGGGATATCCACGAATAAAAGTACGACCCGGCAGCGGATAACAATACCCGCCGCCGGGTCGTCTGCCCGGCGTTCCCTGAAATTCTGCCGAATTTTCTCATTTCTGTTGACAGAAAGCGCGAAATGTGGTATAATGTAAAGCAGTTTACCACGGCGGCGCGCTGAAACGCGCGGTCCGTCACGCTCGGAATCCACGATAATTTTTCACGAGGAGAATAAAATGAGCAGAACTTTACAGGACGTTCTTGACCTCTGCCGCGAAAACGGCGTCAAGATCATCAGCTTCAAAATGACCGATATCGACGGCAGATGGCATCACCTCTGCATCCCGGTCGAGCGCCTGACCGAAGACACGATGAAATACGGCATCGGCTTCGACGGCTCCAACTACGGCTACGCGCAGGTCGAAAACTCCGACATGGTGTTCATCCCCGACCTCGACTCCGCCGTCATCGACCCCTTCATGGAGATCCCGACCCTCTCGATGATCGGCGACGTCATGATCATCGACCGCCCGAACAACCGTCCCTTCGGTCAGTATCCGAGAAACGTCGCCAAGCGCGCCGCTGAGTACCTCAAAGAAACCGGCGTCGCCGACACGATGATCATCGGTCCGGAATACGAATTCTACGTTTTCGACGGCGTTCGCTACGAAAACAGCATGAACCGCGTCAGCTACGAGATCAGCGCGGAGCAGGCCGAGTGGAACAGCAACAACGAATACGCCAACAACAACGGCTACGTCGTCGGTCACGCGAAGGGCTATCACACCGCGCTGCCGATGGATATCAACGCCGACCTGAGAAGCAAAATGTGCCTGATGCTCGAAGACTGGGGCGTCAAGGTCAAGTATCATCACGCCGAAGTGGGCGGCTGCGGTCAGATGGAGATCGAGGTTTCGATGGACGAAATGACAAAGCTCGCCGACGGCACGATGACCGCGAAGTACATCATCAAGAACGCCGCCGCCGCAGAAGGCAAGACCGCGACCCTCATGCCCAAGCCGATCGCAAAGGAAGCCGGTTCGGGTATGCACGTCCACATGATGCTCTTCAAGGACGGTCAGCCGGTGTTCTGGGACGAGAACGGCTACGCACAGCTGTCCGAGACCGCGATGTATTTCATCGGCGGACTTCTGACGCACGCGGCTTCGCTCTGCGCGATCACGAACCCGTCGACTAACTCCTATAAGCGCCTGATCCCGGGCTACGAAGCGCCGGTCACGATCGGTTACGCGATGTCGAACCGTTCCGCCGTCATCCGTATCCCGGCTTACGCGAAGGCTCCGAAGGACAAGCGCTTCGAGCTGCGCAACCCCGACGCGACCTGCAACCCGTACTACGCTTACGCGGCTATCCTGATGGCAGGTCTGGACGGCGTGGAGAAGAAGATCGACCCGCACGCAAAGGGCTGGGGACCGTTCGACTTCAACCTGTGGGATCTGCCGGACGAGGAGAAGGCGAAGCTCGGCGGTCTGCCGAAGTCGCTGGACGAAGCGCTCGCCGCGCTCGAAGCCGACCACGACTACCTGACCAAGGGCGGCGTGTTCCCGAAGGAACTGATCGACAATCTGGTAAGGCGCGCAAGAGTCACGAGCGAAGCGGTCGTCCGTGCGCCGCATCCGAAGGAATTCGAGCTTTACTACGATCTGTAAGAAGACCGTTCGGACACATCCGAACAAAAACCCCCGTAAAACC